>JBFJUC010000107.1:0-8182 GCA_041624875.1 Alcanivorax sp. | reverse complement strand
GCCCTTCCCGTTCCGTTGAACTGCCGATCATAACGGAAAGCGGGAAGGGTCTCGACGGTGGATCAGGCCGCGCGGCGGCGCCCGGCGGCCAACACCAGAGCCAGCCACAGCCAGCCCAGGCCACCGCCACCACCGCTGTCGTTCTCCGCCGGGGCGCCCGGTTCCCCGCCCCCCGCCACGGGGCTGAGGTTCAGGTCCACGCGCAGCGGGTCATGGTCGGAGGCCCGGTAGGGGTCGGCGGCGTAGAAGTCGTCGATCTGCTGGTCGCTTTTGAATTCCAGGTTGTAATCCAGGGCCCGGGGTTCGTCCGCGTTGACGTGCCAGGCGCCGGCATCGAGCACCTGGCGGTCCAGCGACGGGCTCGCCAGGGCGTGATCCAGATGTCCGGTTTCGCCGAAGAAAATGTAGCTGTAAGCCTGAGCGCCCTGGAAACGGGTCAGCAGATCCACGAAACCGTGGTCCTGGAAGGCCCGGACCGGGTCCTCCATGGCATAGGCGTTCAAGTCGCCGAGCACCAGGACGTCCTGGTCCGCCACCCCGGTGGGCTGCTCCGCCAGCCAGGCGAGCTGATCCCGGGCCGCCTGGGTGCGCTCCGCGTTCCAGCAGCTCTGGCCATCGTCCTGGTCCGCGTTGACGCCGTCGTCGGGGCAGCTGCCCTTGGATTTGAAGTGGTTGACCGCCAGGGTGAGCACTTCGTCGTTGTTGAGCAGCCGGAAGCTCTGCGCCAGGGGCTGCCGGTTGGTCTGGTTGCCGAAGGCACCGGTGGCCAGGGTCGCCGCTTCCCCTTCCTCGGCCACCACGTCGTCACGATAGAGCAGCCCCACGGCGATGGCGTCGCTGCCCAGCCCGGCCTCACCGTGGGCCACGAAGCGCCACGCCGGCCCCAGGGCCTCGGCCAGTTCGGCGATCGCCGAATCCGGCCCATAGCCGTCGTTCTCGATCTCCATCAAACCGATGATATCCGCGTCCAGCGCGTTGAGCGCCGCCACCAGCTTGGCTTTCTGGCGCGCCAGCTCCTCGGCGTTATCGGCGCCGCGGGCGGTGGGGAAGCCGCCACCCTGGCCGTCGCCGTTAAAGAAGTTAAGCACATTGAAGGCGGCCACCCGCAGGTTGCTGCCCGGCGCCCGCGGTGGCGCCGCCGGGCGCGGGTTTTCGGCGCGGAAGGGAACCGTGTCCACCGGCTGCAGGCGCCACTCGTCGAAGCTGTAGCTGACGATGGCGCGAAAGTCGGCGTCGACCCGGTCGCCGACCCTTAGCGTATTGGTGGCGGACAGGCCGCCCTCGGGATAGCGCACCGGCTCCGGGTTCTGGGTGTTGAGGCCGTCATCGAGAATGATGCGGCCCAGGGCGTTGCTGTCCGCCACCGTCCTCGCCGCGGCACCGGGTTCGGCCACCTGGGTGGGGATCGAAAGGCGCTCCTCGGCCAGTACCACACTGCCGAAGCGGGCCAGATCATACACCTCGGTGACGGTAAGCCCCTGGCTGACATTGACCAGCATACCTTCCAGGGCTTCCGGCGCGGAAAGATCGGCGAACGGCAACGCGAAGGCGACCGGCTCCAGCGTTTGCTCCACCGCGCAAACCAGCGGATCGCCCTGCAGGCTCACCTGGGTTTGCTCGAAGTACTCGCCGGCGGTACCCGCCAACCGGATACGCTCACCGGAATTAACCACCGCGTCGGGGGCGTACACGAACAGGCCTTCCGACGTGGCCGGGTTATCGTCCCGGTCGGCCGCCGGCTCCATCAGGAAAAAGCCGTCCAGGTCCGGGTAAACCGCGCTGACCACGGATTCCACCACCACGGTTTCGCCGTCCAGGGGCGTGCTGGCGCCGCTGCCCTGCACCACCGATACGGGTGTGTCCGCGTCGCCGCAGGCGCCCAGCGCCGGGGGCGGATCACCGCCGTCGTCACCCGCCCCCTCACCATAAACACCCAGGCCATCGAGAGTGTCCTGGGGAAAGGCCCGCCACTGGTCCGCCGGGTCGAAGGCGTCATCGATTACCGAATCCCCGGTGGTGACGGTTTCCAGCCGGCGCAGGGTCTGGTTGGCGCTGGTGGTATCGCCGCTGCCCCAGGCATTGCCCGGGTCTTCGCCGACACGGCCGAAGCTGTCGACCACGCCATTCATGTCGCGGAGCACATAGGCGTCGTTGCCGTTGTGGCTGATCACGCCGCTGCTGATATCGCCGAGCCCGTTCAGCGGCGTGCCGGCCTGGCTGCTGACGATCACCAGCACCGCCCCGGCGGCCAGGCTCTCGCCATCCAGATCCAGAGTGGCCGACGCGTCCGTGGCCCCGTTGGAGTAGCGCTCCAGGCGGTAGCCGTCCAGGCTGATGGCGTCGGCACCGCCGTTATACAGTTCCAGGGCTTTGTTGAAACCGCTGCCCTCCACGTACTCACTGATCAGAACGTCCGCTTGGACGCCGCCGGCGATCAAGCTGCCGGCGATAACCCAGGATAAGGCCTTCATGTCTGGCTCCGCCTTTGAATGTCATTCTCAGACTGATGACCGGGTATGACCAGCGGGTGGCGAGACCATGGCAGATATCTTGCAACCCATGATTTTACGAGCGTTACCCGAACCTCCGGGGTACCTTGGACCTCTTACAAGGAAGGCACAGTCAGGCCGGAGAGGCTCTGTTAATATGCAAGCAATCACCACTTTCCATAATAAAAAGGGGATGGCATGAAAACGTTGAGTCCCGTGGATCAACTGTTTCTGTATTTGGAGAAACGTCAGCAGCCGATGCATGTGGCGGGACTGCAGTTGTTTTCATTTCCCGAGGGCGCCGGCCCCAAGTACGTCAGTGAGCTGGCGCGCTCGATCCGCGAGTATTCCTCCCCGGAACCGCCCTTCAACCAGCGTCTTACCCGCCGCTTCGGCCAGTACCAGTGGATGGAAGACCAGCAGTTCGACATGGACCACCATTTCCGCCATGAAGCGCTGCCCAAGCCCGGTCGCATCCGTGAGCTGTTGTCACTGGTCTCCGCGGAGCATTCCAACCTGCTCGACCGGGAACGGCCGCTGTGGGAAGCCCATCTGATCGAAGGCATTCGCGGCCGCCAGTTCGCCCTGTATACCAAGGTGCACCATTCCGTGGTGGACGGTATCTCCGCCATGCGCATGGGCATGCGCGCGCTGTCGCCGGACCCGGAAGAGCGGGACCTGCCGCCAGTGTGGGCCTACAAGCCGAAGAGACGCGGCCGGGGCCTGCCCAGCAACCCGGTGGACGCGGTCAGCAGCCTGGCCCGTCTGACCACCGGCGCCAGCCGGCAGATCGCCACGGTGCCGGCCCTCGCCCGGGAAATCTACAGCGTCACCCAGAAGGCCAAGGACGACCCGAATTTTGTCTCCATCTTCCAGGCGCCGGACACGATACTTAACCAGTGCATCACCGGCTCACGCCGGTTCGCGGCGCAGAGCTATTCACTGGATCGTCTCAAGCGTTTGTCCGGCGCCTTTAACTGCACCCTGAACGATGTGGTGCTCAGCATGTGCGGCCACGCGCTGCGCGAGTATCTGATCAGCCAGAACGCGCTGCCGGATCGCCCGCTGATCGCCATGGTGCCGATGTCCTTGCGCAAGGACGACAGCGCCGGCGGCAACCAGATCGCGATGATCCTGGCCAACCTGGGCACGCATATCTGCGACCCGGCCAACCGCTTGCGTGTGGTGCAGGCCTCGGTGCGCGAAGCGAAGAAGCGTTTCGCGCAAATGAGCCCGGAAGAAATTCTCAATTTCACCGCGTTAAGCATGGCCCCCACCGGCCTCAATCTACTTACCGGCCTGGCGCCGAAATGGCGCGCGTTCAACGTCATTATTTCCAATGTGCCGGGGCCCCGTGAACCGCTGTACTGGAACGGTGCCCGGCTGGAGGGAATGTACCCGGTGTCCATTGTCCTCGACCGCATCGCCTTGAACATGACCCTGACCAGCTACCGGGGCCAGATCGAATTCGGGTTGATCGCTTGCCGCCGGACCTTGCCGTCCATGCAGCGGTTGCTGGACTATCTGGAGCAATCGATCCGCGAACTGGAGATCGCCGCCGGGTTTAAATAAACCCGGCGCGCGGGCGCGTTTCGGTAACAAAAAAAGGGTTGGAACGGCGCAAAAAAGGGTAGTAAAGTCAAATTGCTGCAGATTTGGCAGTGGTTGGTTTTGGTAGTTGCCTTCCCTTCGCGTGAAGCCCAAGAAGTCTCCGAACACCCCCTCCTGGTTTGCAAGCAACACCCTATATTCAGTTTTCGAGGTATAGATTCAATGGCTACTGGTACCGTTAAATGGTTCAACGAATCCAAGGGTTTCGGCTTCATTTCCCAGGATGACGGTGGCGCCGACGTGTTCGTACATTTCAGCGCAATCAACGGCTCGGGCTTCCGTACTCTGGCGGAAGGTCAGAAAGTCTCTTTCGACATTCAGCAAGGTCCCAAGGGACCGCAGGCCGCGAACGTCGTCGGCGAATAAACGCGACCTCAGCGACCGGGAAAACCCCGCCTTACGCGGGGTTTTTTCTTTTCCGCCCAAAAAACAAAACCAGGAACCAGACCATGACCACCACACTGTACGGGGCCGAAGTCAGTTACTTCACCGGAAAGGTCCGCGCCTACCTCCGCTGGGCGGATATTCCTTTCGAAGAAGTGCTCTCCACCGCCGATGTCTACCGTCAGATAATCGTGCCGTCGGTGGGCGCGCCCGTCATCCCGGTGTTGCGCGACAACAACGGCCGCATCCTGCAAGACAGCACGGTGATCATCGAAACCCTGGAGCAAGCGCGCACCGACGGCGGCCCGGCGCTGCATCCCGCCACGCCGTTGCGCAAGCTGGTGGCGTTGATGCTGGAGGCCTACGGGGATGAGTGGCTGGTGATTCCCGCCATGCATTACCGGTGGTTCTACGACCGCGACTGGGCGATGGCGGAATTCGGCGCCATGAACGCCCCCGACGAATCGCCGGACACTCAGCGGGCGATCGGCCAGAAACTGGCGGTGCCGTTCTCCAAGGCGGCCACGTTGCTGGGGGCCAGCGAGGATATGGTGCCCGCGGTGGAAAGCGCCTACGAAAACCTGCTCGCCGAGCTGGACGCCCATTTTGCCGAGCACCCGGCATTGCTGGGCAGCCAGGCAACGATGGCGGATTTCGGCCTGATCGGACCGCTGTACGCCCACCTGTACCGGGACCCCACCGCCGGCACACTGATGCGCGAGCGAGCCCCGAACGTCACGCGCTGGGTCGAGCAATTGCATTTCGAGCCCGGCGGCCTGCGCACGCCGCTGGACGACAGCGACCGCGTTCCGGAAACCCTGCTACCGGTACTCAAACGTCTGGCCCGGGAACAACTGCCGGCGATGGTGGATGTCGCCCACCATGTGCGCGCCTGGATGGCGGAGCATCCTGGCGAGACCCTGCCGAGAACGCTGGGCAATCACCCCTTTACTCTGGAGGGCCGCGAGGGCAGCCGTATTATCCGACCCTACAGCCTGTGGATGATCCAGCGAGTGCGCGACCACCTGAACAGCCTGGACGAAGACAGCCGCCGCCAGGCGGACGCTTTTTTGCGCGACATCGGCGCCGAAGCCCTGATCGATTTCCCGGACCCGCCAAGACTGGCCCAGCACAAGCTGACCGTGCGCCCGGCCTGAACCCCGGTCAGATAATCCCCTGCCCCTGCATCGCCCGCGCCACACGCTGAAAGCCGGCGACACTGGCGCCGGTGAGGTAATCCGGGCGGGCGTCATCGCCGCCATGTTGCAGACATTGGCGGTGGATGCGCTCCATGATATCGCGCAAGCGCCGGTCCACCTCACCGGCGGACCAGGATTCCCGGCGGCTGTTCTGGCTCATTTCCAGACCGCTTACCGCCACGCCGCCGGCGTTGGCCGCCTTGCCCGGCGCGTAGAACACCTCGCTGTCCTGAAACACCGCCACCGCTGCCGCGGTACAGGGCATATTGGCGCCTTCCGCCAGCCAGCGGCAGCCGTTATCCAGCAACCGCCGGGCATCGTCTTCATCCAGTTCGTTTTCGGTGGCGCAGGGCAAGGCCACCTGGCATTCGAACCGCCAGGGCCGTTCACCGTCATAATGGTCGACATCGTCGAATTCGTCGGCGAGCCGGTCGAGGCCGCCGCCGTCCGCCTTGATACGGGTAACCGCCTCCAGATGGCGGTCATTCAGGCCCTTGCCAGCGCGTACGGTACCGCGGGAGTCGGACAAGGTGACCACGGTGGCGCCTTCCTCGATGGCCTTGGCGGCAGCGTGGCGAGCCACGTTACCGGCGCCGGACACAGCCACGGTTTTGCCGCTCAGTTGCTCGTCCCGGTGGGCCAGCATGCTTTGCAGAAAATAGATCACCCCATAGCCGGTAGCTTCCGGCCGCAGGACGCTGCCGCCGAAGTCCAGACTCTTACCGGTGAAGGCGCCACCGAAGGAACGGGACAACTTGCGGTACATGCCGAACAAATAGCCCACTTCGCGCATGCCCACGCCCATGTCACCGGCGGGCACGTCGATGTCCGGCCCCATGTGATGGTGAAATTCGGCCATGAACGCCTGGCAGAACCGCATGATTTCCGCGTCGCTGCATCCCTTGGGGTCGAAATCGGCGCCGCCCTTACCGGCGCCCAGCGGCAGGCCGGTGAGGGCATTCTTGATGGTCTGTTCCAGCGCCAGAAAGGAGAGCACGTCCAGGTTCACCGAGGGGTGGAAACGCAGGCCACCTTTGTAGGGACCCAGCGCGCCGTTCATCTGCACCCGGTAGGCCCGGTTGACCCGCACCTGGCCCCGGTCGTCCACCCAGGGCACGCGGAAGCGGATCACCCGCTCCGGCTCCAGCAGCCGGGCAAGCAGCCCTTGTTCTTGCAGCTCGGGGTGCTGGTCCAGATACCCGGAGACACTTTTCAGCAGGCTTTCAGCGGCCTGATGGAAATGGGGGTGGTGGGGGTCACGGTGTTTTATCTCTTCTAAAAGCGCTGACATATCCATGCCGTCATGGAAACGGATAACGGGTGAAAGACAAGTCGGCGTACGCTTAAAAACGGTAAAACCTTAGCGGCCCGTTAACCGTCCAGGCACCGCTTACGGGCCGGCCAGTCCGGCATCCGGCGGTCCATCAAGGCGTGGAAGGCGGGGCCGTGGTGCATGTGCTCGAGATGGCAGAGCTCATGCATTACCACATAGTCGATCACCGCCGGTGGGTACTGCATCAGGGCGAGACTCAGGTTGATGTAACCGCGCCGTGACAGCGAGCCCCAACGGGTACGCATCTTCTTGACCCGCAGCACCGGCAGCCGATGGCCCTGTTCGGCGAACCAGGGAAACTGCCGTTCGATGCTGTCCTGAAAGCGGGTGCGCGCCAGTCCGCGCCACCACTCCTGCACGGCGTCGCCGACGGCGGCTTCGTCGAGCGGGTCGGGCACCGCCACATGGAGCTCATCGCCATCACGGTCCACCCGGGCTTTGCCGGCGCGGGCGACACGCAGGGTGAGCGGCTCACCCAGGTAATGGCACGGGTCGCCGTCGCGCCAGCGCACCCGGGGACGGGCCGCCATGCGCCGCTGCTGATCGCGGATCCAGTCCCGGCGCGAGTCCACGAACGCTTCCACCCGGTAGGCGGCGAGTCTCAGCGGGGCGCGCACCTGCACGCTGCCGTCCAGGCGCACCCGCACTTCCAGCGAGCGCCGCCGGCTGCGCACCAGCTCGTACTCAAGCGGTGGGGGACTGTCGCGGTGCACCGGGCAGCTCCTGTTCCAACTGATGTTTCACGGCGTCGGCGGATTTGGCGTAGGGCGCCAGCCAGGCGTACAGCACGGGGATAATGAACAGGGTGAGCACGGTGGCGAACAACAGCCCGCCGAGTATCACCACGCCGATGGTAATCCGGCTTTCCGCGCCGGCGCCGGTGGCCAGCACCAGCGGCACGGCGCCAAAGATGGTCGACACCCCGGTCATCAACACCGGCCGGAAGCGAATAATGGCGCCCTGATACGCCGCCTCGGCCACGCTGTAGCCCTGGTCCCGCAACTGGTTGGCGAACTCGACGATAAGAATACCGTTCTTCGCCATCAACCCGAGCAGCATGATCATACCGATCTGGCTGTAGATGTTCAGGCTGTTACCGGTGACCCGCAGGGCGAGAATCGCGCCGGCGATGGCCAACGGCACGGTGAGCATGATGATCAGAGGAT
>JBFJUC010000106.1:0-8303 GCA_041624875.1 Alcanivorax sp. | reverse complement strand
CAGGAAGCGGCTGAACGGCTGCGCCGCGAGGACGCGCTCGCCGAGGGCCTGCATGTCTTGCGGTGTCATGGCGACTCCTCCAGAATGGCAATTAGAATATAATTCTAGAATAAGGTTCTAATATGAGCGAAGCAAGCCCGACGCGGCCCGGCGCCGGTGCGCGGGAGCGTGTACTGACGGCGGCGCTGGCCTGCGCGACTGAGAGCGGCATGGACGCGGTCACCATCGATGCGATCCGCGCCCGTAGTGGTGTCAGCGTGGGCAGTCTTTACCATCACTTCGGCGACAAGCAGGGTGTGTTCGCCGCCCTATTCGTGGCCGGCGTCGAACATTTCGGCGAGATCGCGATGGCGGCCATGGCGCGGGGCGATTCCGCTGAGGCGGGCCTGCGTGCTCTGGTGACGGATTATCTGGACTGGATCGTGGCGCACCCGGACTGGGCGCGTTTCCTGCTCGCGGCCCGGCCGCGCTTGGAGAGCGCGACCGCACCATTACTGCGCGACGCCAATGGTCGTTACTTCACGGCCCTGCGGAACTGGCTGAAACGCTGGCCTGAGACCCGACATCTGGCCGGGCAGCCTGCTCTGGTGCTGGCCCTGGTGTTCGGCCCGGTGGATTATCTGGCCCGGCCCTGGCTGGACGGGCTGATGCCGGCCAGCCCCCTGACGCATCGGGACGCACTGGCGGACGCCGCGGTACGGGCATTGTTGGGTGGGTAAGCAACAAAGGCGAGTTTCATAGAAAACCGTTAATGCTCGCGCCAGGAGCGCATCCGCTACGTGAGAACTGGGCGTCGCCACCGTGCCCGCACAGCGGAATCGTAGTGTCCGTATGGCTGTCCCGCCCCGGAAGTGATACTTTAGTGTCACTATTGGTTTGGTCCGAGGTGAGACCATGAAAGTTGAGCTGGTTACTAACCTGAAGCGTCAGGCCACGAAGATTCTCGCGGAATTGCACCTCTCCAAGGAGCCGGTGCTGATCACGGAACACGGTCAGCCATCCGCCTATCTCGTCGATGTGCAGGATTACGAGTTCATGCAGCGTCGGCTTGAGTTGCTTGAGGGGCTCTCACGGGGAGAGCGCGCTGTACTTGAGGGAAGAACGTACAGCCAAAATGAGGCCAGGGAGAAAATGAGTAAATGGCTGAGGTAGTTTGGACGGCACCCGCGCTTCAGCAATTGGACGCTGTCGCTGAGTACATCGCCTTGGACAATCCTGCTGCGGCCAGCGATCTAGTCAACGCAGTGCTCAATAAGGTCGAGCGACTCAACGCATTTCCTCAGTCCGGACGCCTCCCTCCTGAGCTGCCCAATTCCGTATACCGGGACGTCGTGGTGCCGCCGTGTCGCGTTTTTTATCGTGAGGAGGGGGTGCGGGTTCTGGTCCTCTACGTCATGCGCGAGGAGCAGCAGCTTAAAGCCTACCTGCTTGGAAGCCGCCCGCCTTAAGCCGCATCCCGCTTAGCGATAGCCCGCAGCACCAGCCGGCACTGGTTGTCGCCGTACTCGCGGATGTCGGCGGCGGCTTGCTCGGCGTTGCGGGCGAGCACGTTTTCCAGCAGCCGCTGGAAGATCTTCAGTGACATGTCGAATTCGGTGGTGTCTTCCTGCAGGGCGATGTATGAGAAGCGCTTGAGCAGGGGCACCAGGTCTTCGATGTCGTCGGCCAGGTAGCGGTTGCGGGCGAAGCGGGCGGTGGCCAACTCCACGAAGCGGAAGGCGACCTGGTGGGCGCCGGGCATGTCGGCGTTGCGGTAGTGGCGCTCCAGCTCGGGCAGCATCATGGCCAGGTCTTCGATCTCGCCGGGTTTCCAGTCCCGGGCGGCCTGGGCGGCCAGGTGGGAGAGCAGCAGGAACAGGAAGTTATACAGGTCGCGGACCTCGCTTTCCGTGACCTCGCACACCCGCGCGCCCCGGCGCGGTTGGAGCTGGATCAGGTGACGCTTCTCCAGCAGCCTGAAGGCCTCTCGAAGTGAGTTAGTGCTCACATCCAACTCTTTGGCGAGCTCCGCTTCCGGCAGCTTTTCGCCGGGCGCGAGGTCCCCGCGCACGATGCGTTCGCTCAGGTGCTCGGCAATCTGTTCACTGAGACTCACTGCTTTCAGCGACATGGGGCTCCTCCGGGTTCGGGCATCTATTATCCGCGCACTTTCCTTTTGTGTCACGAATTGAGTTGTTTGACAATTCAAGAATTGCTGTTAATGTTGCCATCGAAGAATGACAAAGTAACGGTTGTGTTGGTCGGATCCGTCCGCCCGACCGCCTGCTGGATAAAGACAGAGCCTGGCGAGGACCGCTCCCAGGGAGGAGACGAACCATGTTCGCGAAAATGCATTCCGATACCATGCTGAAGCTTAAGAAGTGGGGTTATCTGGCGTTCTGGGCGGCGGTGTTGCCGCTGTTGCCGCTGAGCGCCTTCATTGGCCGCGAGTCCGGCACCCAGGACTATTGGGCCTGGTTCCTGTACTTCGTGGTGTTCGGCATCATTCCGGTGCTCGATTATCTGATCGGTAAGGACCCGTCCAATCCGGATGAGGGCGTTCAGGTGCCTTCGTTGAGCCAGGAACGTTTTTACACGGCTTCCTTGTTCTTGATGGGCTTCCTGTGGCTGGGCGTGCTGTTCTTCGCCGGCTGGGTGTTCGTGAACAACGACTATTCCCTGCTCGGCCAGCTGGGTTGGATCATCTCGATTGGCACCGTGGGCGGCATTATCGCCATCAATCTGGGCCATGAGTTCGTGCACAAGGACCCCAAGCTGGAGAACTGGATGGGCGGCCTGCTGCTGTCCTCGGTGACCTACGCCGGCTTCAAGGTGGAGCATGTCCGTGGCCACCACGTGCATGTGTCCACCCCGGAAGACGCGTCCTCGTCTCAGTACAATCAGGGCCTGTACGAATTCCTGCCGCGGGCCTTCAAGCACAACTTCCTGAACGCCTGGAAGCTGGAGAAGCAGTATCTGGAGCGCAAGGGCAAGAAGAACTTCAGCCGTCACAACGAGCTGATCTGGTGGTACTCGATCTCCGCGCTGTTCGCGGTGGCGTTCGGCCTCGCGTTCGGTTGGATGGGCGTGCTGTTTTTCGTGGCGCAGAGCTTCGTGGCCGCCTTCACCCTGGAGGTGATCAACTATATCGAGCACTACGGCCTGCACCGCCGGGTGACCGATAAGGGCCGCTACGAGCGGGTGACCCCGGCGCACAGCTGGAACTCCAACTACCTGCTCACCAACCTGGCGCTGTTCCAGCTGCAGCGGCACAGCGACCACCACGCCTACGCCAAGCGCCGCTACCAGGTGCTGCGTCACTACGAAGAGAGCCCGCAGTTGCCGGGCGGGTACGCGGCCATGTACGTGCTCGCACTGGTGCCGCCGCTGTGGAAGAAGGTCATGAACCCCCGCGTGGAAGCCTACTACGAGGGTGAAATGGATCAGCTGTTCCGTGGCGAACGGCGGATCAACAACATCGCTTAAACCCCTTTTGCCCCGCTACCCCGCGGGGCTTTTTTTGTGGGCCTGTTTTCGCCCGGTCAGTCGCCGGTGAAGTCCGGTGCGCGCTTGTCGATAAAGGCCTGCACCGCTTCCTGGTGGTCCGAGGTGGAATGGGCCAGGGCCTGCATGGCGGCGGACATTTCCAGCAGGGCGTCCAGACGCAGGGAGCGGCCGGCCCACAGTAGCCGCTTGGTCATGCGCACCGCCTGGGTGGGGTTCACGGCGATGCGTTGCGCCAGGGCGCGGGCTTCGTCCAGCAGTTGATCGTCCGGTACCACCCGGGACACCAGGCCGCAGGCCAGCGCCTCGTCCGCTTTGACGCGGTCGCCGGTGAGCGCCATCTCCGCGGCTTTGGAAAAGCCCACCACCCGCTGCAGCAGCCAGGCGCCGCCATCGCCGGGGATGATGCCGAGCTTGACGAAGCTCTCCGCGAACCAGGCGCTTTCGCCAGCGATGCGCAGGTCGCACATGCAGGCCAGATCGCAACCGGCGCCCACCGCCGGGCCGTTCACCGCGGCGATTACCGGCACCTCCAGTTTTTCGAACGCCAGCGGAATGCGCTGGATGCCCTGTTTGTAGTTGAGCCGGGTCTGGGCCGGGCGGGCGTCGTTGAGGCCGCCGGCGGCGCCCATTTTCTTGACGTTGCCGCCGCTGGAGAAGGCGCTGCCGGCGCCGGTGAGGATCGCCACGCGGGCGTCCGGGTCGGTTTCCAGCCTCTCAAGGGCGGCCAGCAGCGCGTCGATCATGTCGTCGTCGGAGATCGGGTTGCGGGTCTCCGGGCTGTTGAGGGTGAGGGTGACGATGCCGTCGTCGCACTGGTACTGGATCAATTCGCTCATCGGAACTCCATGCTAATGTTGGATGGGTAAATAATAACGACCCATCGGGAGAGACTAATTCAATGAGCCGCGATACGTCTGCATCCTCCACCGGCCGGGTGATCCTGCCCGCCCCGGATCTCGATTGGCTGGCGTTGCACCAGGAGCCGATTCTGGAACCGGAGCGGGCCATCATCGACCCGCACCACCATCTTTGGGGCGCGCCCCGCCCCCGCTACCTGCGCGATGACATCGAGCACGACCTGGCCGTCGGCCACGACGTGCGCGCCACGGTGTTCGTGGAGTGTTCGGAAGGCTACTACAGCGACGGCGACGAGGCGCTGCGCCCGGTGGGCGAAACCGTGTTCGCCGAGGGCGTGGCCGCCGCCACCGGCGGGCGAGTGTGCACCGGCATCGTCGGCTATACGGATTTGCGTCAGGGCGCGGCGGTGAAGGGCGTGCTGGAAGCCCACCTGGAGGCCGGCAGGGGCCGCTTCCGGGGCATCCGCCAGTCCAGCGTCTGGGACCCGGACCCGAATATACGCACCACGCGCCGGGTGCTGCCGGCGGGCCTGCTGCTGGACCAGGCGCTGCGCCGCGGTTTCGCCGAGCTGGCGCCGCTGGGGTTGAGCTTTGATTGCTGGAACTACTTCCATCAGATCGACGACCTCACCGATCTGGCGCGGGCTTTCCCGGACACCGCCATCGTGCTCGACCATGTCGGCGGCGTGCTGGGCGTGGGCGATTACGCCGGTCGGGGCGAGCAGGTGTTCAGCGAATGGCGCCGCGCCATTGAGGCGCTGGCCGCCTGCCCCAATGTGTCGGTGAAACTGGGCGGGCTGGGCATGCACAGCTGCGGCTTCGAGCTGGATCAACGGCCCCGGCCGCCCTCTTCCCGGGAGCTGGCCGAGCTGTGGCGGCCTTATTTCCAGGTGTGCGTGGACGCCTTCGGTGTGGAGCGGACCATGTTCGAGAGCAATTTCCCGGTGGACCAGCTGTCCTGTTCCTACGCGGTGCTGTGGAACGCCTTTAAACGGTTGGCCGGGACGTGTTCCGAGGCGGAGAAGCAGGCGCTGTTCCACGACACCGCCAAGCGCGTTTACCGGCTGGACGTCCCCTGAACTACTGGCGCCAGAACAGCGGCGTAAACAGCACCAGGAAGGTGAAGATCTCCAGGCGGCCGAGCAGCATCAGCAGGGTCATCATCCACTTGGCGGAATCGGTGATGTTGGCGAAGCCGCCGCCCACCTGGCCGATGCCCACGCCCAGGTTGTTGATCGACGCGGCCACCGCGCTCACCGCGGTGGTCAGGTCCATGCCGGTCATGGTGAAGAGCAGGGTGAAAATCACCGACAGGGTGATGTACACGCCCATGAACCCCCACACCGCCTGCAGCACCCGGTCGTTGACCACGTGCTTGCCGAAGCGCAGCGCGAACACGCCGTTGGGGTAAATCAGCCGGCGCAGTTCGCGGATGCTGTGCTGGAACACCAGCGCCGCGCGTACCGCTTTCATGCCGCCGCCGGTGGAACCGGCGCAGCCGCCGATAAAGCTGATGAAGATTAGCAGGTAGGGAATGTAGCCCGGCCAGGCCGCCGCGTTGGTGCTGGTCAGGCCGGTGCCAGTGCCGAACGACGCCACCTGGAAGGCGGCGTGGCGCAGCGCCTGGTCCACCGGATCGTGGATGTGGAACAGCATCAGCCCGGCGCCCACCAGGGCGATGTAGAGCAGCATCAGCCCCATGAAGAAGCGGAACTCCGGGTCGCGCAGATAGGCGCCCAGGGAGCGGCTGCGCCACACCGCGAAGTGCAGTGCGAAGTTGACGCCGCCGATGATGATGAAAACGGTGCCCACCCAGTCGATGGCGGCGCTGTCCCAGTACGCCATGGAGGCGTCATGGGTGGAGAAGCCGCCAGTGGAGACGGTGCTGAAGCTATGGCAGATGGCATCGAACAGCGTCATGCCGGCGGCCCAGTAAGCCAGCGCGCAGGCGACGGTAATGGCCAGATAAACGTACCACAGGGCCTTGGCGGTCTCGGCGATGCGCGGCGTCAGCTTGGACTCCTTCATCGGCCCGGGAATTTCCGCCTTGTACAGCTGCATACCACCAATGCCCAGCATCGGCAGGATCGCCACCGCCAGCACGATCACGCCCATGCCCCCCAGCCACTGCAGCTGTTGGCGGTAGAACAGCATCGACTTGGGCAGATCGTCCAGGCCCGAGAGCACCGTGGCGCCGGTGGTGGTGAGGCCGGACACGGATTCGAACACCGCGTCGGTGAAGCCCACCGGCACCGCCTCGGAAATCAGCATCGGCAGCGCGCCGATCACCCCCAGCACCGACCAGAACAGGGTCACCACCAGGAAGCCGTCGCGGGTTTGCAGCTCGGCGCGCTGGCGGAAGAATGGCAGCCACAGGGCCAGCCCCAGCAGCATGGAAATGGTGAACGACACCAGGAAGGGGCCTTCGCTGCCGTCCCGGTACAGATAAGCCACCGCCACCGGCGGCATCATAGTGAAGCTGAAGACCACCAGCAGCAGGCCCAGAATCTTCGAGATCAGCGCGAAGTGCATGGGCAGGGTCCCCTAGAAGAACGTGAAACCAACTTGGAACAGTTTTTCCACATCCCGAATGCGGCGCTTGTCGATCAGGAACAGAATCACGTGGTCGTCCGGTTCGATGACAATGTCGTCATGGGCGATCAGCACTTTCTCGCCGCGCACCACGGCGCCGATGGTGGTGCCTTCGGGCAGGTCGATGTCCTCGATGGCGCGGCCTACTACCTTGGAAGACTTGGCGTCGCCATGGGCGATCGCCTCGATGGCCTCGGCGGCGCCCCGGCGCAGGGAGTAGACGTTGACCACGTCGCCGCGACGCACATGGGTGAGCAGGCTGCCGATGGTGGACTGCTGCGGCGAGATGGCGATGTCGATGTCGTGGCCCTGCACCAGATCCACATAGGCCGGGTTGGCGATCAGCGTCATCACCTTGCGCGCGCCCAGTCGCTTGGCCAGCAGCGAGGCCATGATATTGGCTTCGTCATCGTTGGTGAGCGCGCAGAACACGTCGGTGTTTTCGATGTTGGCCTTGAGCAGCTCGTCGCGGTCGGTGGCCAGGCCCTGCAGCACCACGGTGTGGCCGAGCCGTTCGCCGAGCCATTCGGCCCGCTGCGGGGAGCGCTCGATGATCTTCACGTTGTAGCGGTGCTGGATGCTCTTCGCCAGCCGGTAGCCGATGTTGCCGCCGCCGGCGATCAGCACCCGCTTGTAGTTGTGCTCCAGGCGGCGCAGCTCGCTCATCACCGCGCGGATGTCGTTCTTGGCGGCGATGAAGAACACTTCGTCGTCCGCCTCGATGACGGTGTTGCCCTCGGGGATGATCGGCCGGTTACGACGGAAGATCGCCGCCACCCGGGTGTCCACGTTGGGCATGTGCTTGCGCAGCTCGCGCAGCTCGTTGCCCACCAGCGGGCCGCCGTAGTAGGCGCGCACCGCCACCAACTGCACACGACCGGTGGCGAAGTTCACCACCTGCAGGGCGCCGGGGTGCTCGATCAATCGTTTGATGTAGTCGGTGACCACCTGCTCCGGGCTGATGATCACGTCGATGGGGATGGCGTTCTCGTTGAACAGCTTGTCGGCGCGGCTGGTGTAGTGGGCGGTGCGGATACGGGCAATTTTGGTGGGGGTTCGGAACAGGGTGTAGGCCACCTGGCAGGCGACCATATTGACCTCGTCGGAATTGGTCACGGCGATCAGCATGTCGGCGTCTTCGGCGCCGGCTTCCTTGAGCACCCAGGGATAGCAGCCCATCCCGAGCACGGTGCCAATGTCCAGACGGTCCCCCAGTTCCCGCAAGCGCTCGCCGTCGATGTCGATGACGGTGATGTCGTTGCGTTCCCCCGCCAGGTTCTCCGCCAGGGTGCCGCCCACCTGGCCGGCACCGAGAATGATGATCTTCATGATCGCTGGTCGGTCACCTTGTTGTCGTCGGCCGCCTTG
>JBFJUC010000105.1:0-8386 GCA_041624875.1 Alcanivorax sp. | reverse complement strand
TTGCACAGGAAACCGCCATGAGCACCAAATTGGTACTGGTCCGCCACGGCCAGAGCGTCTGGAACAAGGAAAACCGCTTCACCGGCTGGAAAGACGTGGACCTCACCGATCAAGGCCGCGAGGAAGCCCGCCAGGCCGGCGTTCTGCTGAACGAAGCCGGCTTTGAATTCGATATGGCCTACACCTCGGTGCTCAAGCGCGCCATCCGTACTCTCTGGACCATCCTCGACGGCATGGACCAGATGTGGATTCCGGTAATCCGCGATTACCGCCTCAACGAGCGTCACTATGGCGCCCTGCAGGGTCTCAACAAAGCGGAAACCGCGGAAAAATACGGCGACGAGCAGGTGCTTATCTGGCGCCGCAGCTATGACACCCCGCCGCCCAAGATGGACCGCGACGACGAGCGTTACGCCGGCCGGTTGCGCGTCTACAAGGATCTCGACCAGGACCGCATTCCGCTGTCGGAAAGCCTCAAGGACACCGTGGACCGGTTCCTGCCCTACTATCAGCAGGAAATCGAACCCCAGGTGCGGGCTGGGAAACAGGTGCTGATCTGCGCCCACGGCAACAGCCTGCGTGCCTTGGTGAAGCATTTGAGCGGCATTTCCGACGAGGAGATCGTCAAGCTCAATATCCCCACCGGCATTCCCATGGTCTATGAACTGGACGACGACCTGAAGCCGATCAAGAACTACTACCTGGGTGACCAGGAAGCCGCCGCCAAAGCCGCCGAGGCGGTGGCCAACCAGACCAAAGGCTAGCCACCGATCCGATCCAGCGCCCGCACGCGCCGCTGCTCCGCTTCATCAAACAGCGACGCCCGCAGGCGCTGGACCGCCTGTTCCCGGTCTTCCTCCGCCAGACCGCTGTCCTCGATCGCCCGACGCTGCTCTTGGTACGCCTGGTAGCGCTCACGCCATTGCTCGCGGCGCCGGTCCAGATCACCCAGACGTTCGGCGGCCTCGGCCCCCAGCCGCTGCTCCCGGTACTGGTAAATACGCGCCTCGGGCGCATCCTGCTCACGCAAGCGCCGCACCTCCTCGGCCACTTCCGCCGGTCGCCGCGAGGCGCGGACCATCTCGCGCATATCGTCCGGCAACCCCGCTTCCAGAGCCTGCAGACGGGCCTCCTTCTCAGCCGCGTCGAGCCGGTCGTTTTCCAACAGTTCGCGGCGTTGCAGGGCAAAGTCCGCGTAGCGGTCGCGAAAGCCGAAAAACGCCTCGCGGGTGGTGGCGCTGAACCACTGATCGCGCAACGCCCGGCGCTCTTCCAGGCTTTGCCGCATGCCGGCGACACTGCCATCGTGCTCGTCCAGCTCGCGCAGGGCGGAACGATAGCCAATGTAGCGCTCGAACAGGTCCCACGCCTGGCGGGCCGCCGTCGCCGAAAGAGCGGCCTGAAGATGGGCCGCCACCCGGCCGCGCAGCACATTCAGTTCTTCCTCGCCCAAGGCGGAAAGAAAATAGTCAAAACGACGCCGCACCTGCTCCGACACAATCAGGTTGCCCTGCTCGTCCTCGCGCAGGGCGCCGTCGGGCACCGTGCCGCGCCAGGACGCCGGCTCCTCACCGAGCTTGCGCCCGCGGGCCACGTAGTCCTGGAATTCGGATTGACCGGCACCGCCCTGCGCCACGGGCTCATCAAGCCGGGGCGGCGACGGCTCGGACGGCGCCTCGCGCCACCACACGCCCATCAGCGCCAGCGTCACCACCAGCAGCGACAAGGTCGCCGCCAGGGCCAGAGGTCCCTTCATTGTTATTCTCCGTTCAGCTGTTCCCTACCGACCGCTAGTCGGATTGGTACTTTTTTATTAGTGAACCACCGCTAGCAGTAAGGCTAGCATCAACCGACCGGTCGATAAAAAACAAGGACCGACCGGCGATAGACGACATTCGACAACAAAAAATCAGGGAAGCTTATGAAAACCTTAACCCGGACTCTCATAGGGGTCATGGCACTGGCGGTTCTGTCCCTGCCCGGCCTGACCACCGCGGACTACACCGAAACCCGTTATCCCATCGTGCTGGTGCACGGCCTGTTCGGCTTCGACAACGCCGCCGGCGTGGACTACTGGTACCGCATTCCCGAAGAACTGCGCCAGGGCGGCGCCGAGGTCTACGTGACCCAGGTCAGCGCCGCCGAGGACACCGAAGTACGTGGCGAACAACTGGCCCGTCAGGTGGAGGACATTCTCGCCACCACCGGCGCCGGCAAGGTGAATCTGATCGGCCACAGCCACGGCGGCCCCACCGCCCGCTACGTGGCGTCGGTCTATCCGCAAATGGTGGCCTCGGTGAGCAGCGTGGGCGGCGTCAACTGGGGCGCTCGCATGGCGGACGTGCTGCAGGGCATCTCCGACAACGTACCCTTCTCCGGCGATCTGATCGGCTATCTCGGCAACGCTCTGGCCGGGCTGATCGACCTGTTCTCCGGCGGCGGCAACCAGCAGGACATCATGGCCGCGCTCAAGGCCCTGACCACCGAAGAGACCCTGGCCTTCAATCAGCTCTACCCGGAGGGCATGCCCAGCGAATACTGCGGTGGCGGCCAGCGTCAGGGCAGCAACGGCGTCTCCTACTTTTCCTGGAGCGGCGCCAAGCCCCTGACCAACGGTTTCGACCCGTCCGACGCGCTGCTCGGCGCCACCTCCATCGTTTTCCTCGGCGAGAAAAACGACGGCCTGGTGAGCAGCTGTTCCAGCCACCTGGGCATGGTGATCCGCGACGACTACCGCATGAACCACCTGGACGAGGTCAATCAGGTGCTGGGCCTGCATGATATCTGGAGCACCGACCCGGTGACCCTGTATCGCCAGCAGGCCAACCGCCTGAAGAACTACAGCTTCTAAAGGCGGCCCGTCTCCAGCAAGCAACCTCGCCCGTCGCATCCGGCGGGCGAAAGTTCCCCGACCGGGTGACCGAAACGCTCAGTGCACCCGGCGCCATGGTTTTGTGTCCTTGCGCCGCCCCTCTAACATCGGGTACTCGGCAGCTTTTCTATGAAGGACCATAATCATGACAACAACCCTTAAAGCGCTTCTCACCGGCGGCCTGTTGCTGGCTTCCTCCATGGCCACGGCGGAAACCATCGAACGGGACATCTGCGTCTTCGACATCGCCGGCAAGGTGGGCCCCACCATGGCCGCCATGCAGGACTGGCGCACCGAAGCCCTGAACTGGGGCCTGAGCGCCAACCTGAAGGTCTACACCAATGAATCGGTGGTGGCGGAGGATCTCAAAGCCGGTGTTTGCGACGCGGCCCTGATGACGGGGATCCGCGCGCGCCAGTTCAACAAGTACGCCGGTAGCCTGGATTCCATCGGCGCCATTCCCACCATGGAACACATGAAAATCGCGCTGCAGGTACTGGCGCACCCCAACAGCGCCGATAAGCTGACCGCCAATTCCTACGAAGTGATGGGCATCGCGCCGATCGGCGCCGCCTACATCTTCGTGAACGACCGGCGCGTGAACACCCTCGCCAAGGCGGCCGGCAAAAAAGTGGCGGTGCTCGATTACGACCCCACCCAGGCCAAACTGGTGGCCGCCGCTGGCGCCACGCCGGTGCCCTCGGACATCACCAACTTCGCCGGCAAGTTCAACAACGGCGTGGTGGACGTGATTGCCGCCCCGCTGGTGGCCTACAACGTGTTGGAACTCTATAAGGGCCTGGAACCGGACGGCGGCATCATCGACTACCCGCTGGTGCAGCTTTCGATCCAACTGATCGCCAAGGCCGACCGTTTCCCGGAGGAAATGGCCCAGACCTCCCGGGAGTATTTCTACAACAACCTGGATCAGGTGCTGGAGCAGGTGGAACGGGAAGCGTCCGTGGTGGATGAAAAGTGGTGGGTGGACATCCCCGCCAAGGACAAGCAGGAATACGAAGTGATGATGCAGGACGCCCGCGATCAGATGCGCAACGAAGGCCACTACGACCCGGACATGCTCGACCTGCTGCGCAAAGTGCGCTGCAAACTGAACAGTTCCCGGGCCGAGTGTACCGGCGCCTGAGACCCGACTTACAGGCCTAAACGCTTGGCGATCACCTCGTTCATGATCTCGTAGGTGCCGCCGCCGATGGAGAGGATGCGGTTGTCACGGAACAGCCGCTCCACCACGGTACCACGCATGTACCCGGCACCGCCGAAGATCTGCACCGCGTCCCAGGTGACCCGGTCGGCGCACTGGGTGGCCTGATTCTTGGCCATGGACACGTCCAGCACGCAATCCTCGCCGTTGGCCAGCCGCGCCGCCACTCGATAGGTAAATTCCCGGCTTACCGCCACCTGAGTGGCCATTTCCGCCAGTTTGTGGCGGGTTACTTGAAAGCCGGCGATGGGGCGGCCGAACGCCTCGCGCTCGCGGGCGTAGGCCATGGCTTCGTCCAGCGCCACCTGGGCGGTCATGTTGGCGGTGACCGCGAGAATCAGGCGCTCCATCTGGAAGTTGCTCATGATGCAGAAGAAACCGCCGTTTTCCGCGCCGATCAGGTTCTCCGCCGGTACCCGGCAATCCTCGAAGAACAGCTCGGCGGTGTCGGACGCCCACCAGCCCATCTTCTTGAGCTTGCGGCCGACGGTGAAGCCGGGGGTGTCCTTCTCCACCAGCAGCAGCGAGATACCACCGAAGCCCGGGTCGCCGGTGCGCACCGCCACGGTGTAATAGTCGGCGCGTACGCCGCTGGTGATAAAGGTCTTGCTGCCGTTCACTACATAGTGGTCGCCGTCGCGGACCGCGCGGGTGCGCAGGTTGGCCACGTCGGAGCCGCCGCCCGGCTCGGTGACCGCCAGTGCGGCGATCTTGTCGCCGGCCAGCACCGGCGGCACTACCTTTTCCTGAAGCGCTTCCGAGCCCCATTTCCAGACCGGCGGCAGGCCGATATCCAATGACCCCAGGCTGGCGCCCACGCCGCCGGAAGTGCAGCGCACCATTTCTTCGCAGGCGGCCACTTTCATGAACACGTCCTCGCCGCTGCCGCCCCATTGCTCCGGTGCGCCGATACCGAGAATGCCGGCCTCCGCCGCCTTTTTATAAAGCTCGCGGGGGAATTCCCCGGCTTCTTCCCAATCGTTGACGTAGGGCAGAATTTCACGCTGCACGAAGCGGCGCACGGTGTCGCGGACCATGCGGTGGGTATCGTCGAAATAGGACAGTTCAGGCACGGGATCTCCTTATTGTATCGAGCGTCATAAACCAAGCGCTTGCTTGGTTCGCATGGTAGCCCCGTGGAGAGAAAGCAGCAAGGCAACAACAAGGGACACGCGGGCGGTGCCCGCGCGGATCAGGAATGGATCAGGAAGAGAACGGCCGGCGGCCTCGTAGGGCCTGGGCCAGAGTAGCGCCGTCGACGAACTCCAGGTCGCCGCCCATGGGCACCCCCTGGGCGATGCGGGTCACGCTGACACCGGCTTCCCGGGCCAGGTCCAGCACATAGTGCGCCGTGGCTTCGCCTTCCACCGTGGTGCCGGTGGCCAGAATCAGCTCCTGAATCTGACCTTCGTTGAGGCGCGCTTCCAGCACGTCCAGGCCCAGCTCGCGGGGGCCGACGCCGTCCAGCGGTGACAGTTCGCCCATCAGCACGAAATAGTGGCCCCGGTATTCCGCCGATTGCTCCACCGCCAGCACGTCCGCCGGCGACGCGACAATGCACACCAGGCCCGGGTCGCGGCGCGGGTCCTGGCAGACCGGGCACAGTTCCTGCTCGGCGTAGTTGCGGCAGCGTCGGCACTGCTTGACGCCGTCCATGGCCGCGTTCAGCGCCGTTGCCAGGGCCCGGCCGTCGTCGCGGCCCCGTTCCAACAGCGCGTAAGCCATGCGCTGAGCGGAGCGCGGCCCCACCCCGGGCAAGCAGGTGAACGATTGAATCAGCTTCTCCACCAGGGGAGTGTGCTTCACGGCTTGAACCCCGGCGGAAACGGGAAGCCGTCGGTCATGCCCTTCATCATGTCTTTCTGGCTGCTTTCCACGCGGCGCACCGCGTCGTTGACCGCCGCCGCCAGCAGGTCTTCCAGCATTTCCTTGTCCTCGCTCATCAGGCTCGGATCCAGCACCACATTCTTCACATCATGACGGCCGTTCATCACCACCTTCACCAGGCCGGCACCGGCTTCACCGGTGACTTCCGCGTTGGCGGCTTCGTCCTGCGCTTTCTTCATCTTCTCCTGCATCTGCTGTGCCTGCTGGAGAAGGTTGTTCATATCGAAATCCATGACACACCTTTTTCAATCGGTGGATTGGTCGTGGTCCCGGGGCTGGATGCTGCTTTCATCCAACCGGGCGTTGAACTGCTGAATCAGGGTCTGCACGGTGCGGTCGTCCAGCAAGGCACCGCGCGCTTCCTCCAGCCGCACCCGCCGGCGCTCCTGGTCGATGGCCTCCGGGGTGTCGCCGGCCTCGGCGTCGTATTCCAGATTCAGCCGGATGCGGCGCTGGAAATAGTCACTGAGCGCGCCGGCCAGCTCCTGGGTCCGCTCCGGGTTAACCAGCACCTGGTGACCCGTGCTCAGACGCAGGGTCCACTGATTCTCCTGGCGCGCCGCCAGCACCGTGTTGCGCGCCAGGTTGCGCGCCGCGCCGTCCAGCGGCAGGCGCTCCACCAGGGCCGCCCACCAGGAGCCCACATCCTGGTCGGATTCCGGCTCCGCCAGCGGCATCGGCGTGGGCGCGGCCTCCGGCTCGGGCTCCGGCTCGGAGACCGGCTCCGGTTCGGATGCCGGCGCCCGGGCGGGCGCGGATGACTTGGCCGAAGGCGGCTCACCGCGCGGAGCGGGGGCCTCGGCGCGGGCGTTCTCCGCCGACGGCGGCTCGGCGGGCGGCGGCGCTGCGCTCCGGGACTCCGGCTCCGCGGGCGCCGCACGCCGGGGCGCGTCCCCGCCGAGCAAGGCGCGCAAATCCCCCGGCCCGCCGCCCTGGGGCGACGGCCCCCGAGGCGACGGCGCCGGGGCGTCAGGCTTTTTTGCCGGGGCGCGGGCCTCCCCGCCCGGTAGCACGCCACGCGGGGAGAACAGCACCATGCGCAGCAGGATCATTTCCAACGCCGCCCGAGCATCCGGGGCGTCCTGAATATCCCGCCGCCCGCGCAGCGCCACGTCGTAATAAAGCTGAATCTGCTCCGCTTGGAAGCGCTCCGCCAGGGCCGCCATGGCCTCATCGGCGCCCTCTCCGCCCAGCGCCTGAATCACCGCCAGCTCATGCAGAGCGGACACCAGCTCATCCAGCAGGGCCAGCTCATCCGGCGCGTGTTCGGCGATCGCCGCCAGCCCCTGCAGCACACCGGCGGCTTCGCCACCGGCCAGCGCTTCCAGCAGGGTGCGCACATGGCCTCGGTCCACGGTGCCCAGCATGGTGCTCACCGACTGCGCGCTGAGCTGCTCGCCGCCGAACGAGATCGCCTGATCGGTGAGACTCAAAGCGTCGCGCATGGAGCCTTGCGCCGCCCGGCCCAGGGCCAGCAGCGCCGGCTCCTCGAAGCGGATCATCTCGCGCTCGAGCAAGGCTTTCAGGTGGCCGGCGATCTGCTCGGCGGGCAACGCCTTGAGGCTGAATTGCAGGCAGCGGGACAGCACCGTCACCGGCAGACGCTGCGGATCGGTGGTGGCAAGCAGGAATTTAACGTGCGGCGGCGGTTCTTCCAGCGTCTTCAGCAACGCATTGAAGGAGTGCGCCGAGAGCATGTGCACCTCATCGATCAGGTACACCTTGTAGCGGCCCCGGGTGGGCGCGTATTGCACGTTCTCGAGCAACTCGCGGGTGTCTTCCACCTTGGTGCGGCTGGCGGCGTCCACTTCGATCAGATCCACGAAGCGGCCCTCGCCGATTTCCTCGCAGGTGGGGCAGACCCCACAGGGGCGGCTGCTGACCCCCTCTTCGCAGTTCAAACAGCGGGACAGAATACGCGCGATGGTGGTCTTGCCGACCCCGCGGGTGCCGGTAAACAAATAGGCGTGGTGCAGGCGGTCCTGATCCAGCGCGTGGGTCAGCGCCCGGGACACATGCTCCTGGCCCACCAGCTCATCGAAGGTGCGCGGTCGATATTTGCGGGCGAGAACCTGGTAACTCATCGCTCTCCAGCCAAACGGCTATCCGGGGCTTCGGGGGAAAGCCGTATGCTAGCGAATCTGACCGGTTTAAGACAGCAGGAGGGGCGTGACAGGGGAAGAAATTGGAGGCCTTCCCGCCAGCCGCACCCCGGCACACGAGTCCACTGCTACCGTTGCTCCCTTCCGGGCCTGGCGGAGTTCACAGTTTGTCGTTGCGGGGGGACCAGCGGGTCGGCCATAACGCGCTTTTCAGCGAGCGCGCATTGTGGCCAAAGGCCGGATTCTTTGCAAGCGCGGCTCAGTCGAACGGGCTGAAAGAATCCTCGCGGCCCACTTCCCGGG
>JBFJUC010000104.1:0-8440 GCA_041624875.1 Alcanivorax sp. | reverse complement strand
GGCAATGGTGGTGCCTGGAGGGAGCTGTTTGGCCAGGGAGGGCCAAACTAACAGCGGCCAGGGGTGAGGCAAGCGTGTTGCGAAGCACTGCTTCGCGCGCCGCCGAACGCCGCCCATCTGTGATGGGTGGCCGGGCCCGCTTGCGGGGCTTGAGCGGTCCCGGAAGGCACCACCATTGCACCGCGTCCCGGATACGGAGTACCGGACACCGGAACAATAAAAGTCTCTGGGATCCTGCCGGGAGCTTCGCTCCCTTTCGCGGGCCTGGCCCGCTCCCACCAGGACCACAGGCCGGAATATTACTCCGCCATATTGGTGGTGGGGCCGGCGCGGAGTTTGGGTTTGACGCTCATCAGCAGCGCCGGCAGCAGCGTCAGGTTGCTGAGCAGCGCCACCAGCATGGCCAGGCCGGTGAGCAGCCCGAAGTAGACGGTCGGATTGAAGTTCGACAGCGACAGAATCGAGAAGCCGGCGATGATCACCAGAGAGGTGTAGTACATCGCCTTGCCGATGGAGCCGTGGCAACGGCGCACCGTGGCGCGGTAGTCGCCGTCGCGGGGCAATTCCTCGTGGAAGCGGTGCACGTAGTGGATGGTGTCGTCCACGGCGATGCCGATGGTGATGGCGGTGATGGTGATGGTCATCAGATCCAGCGGCAGCCCGATCCAGCCCATCAGGCCCAGTACCGAGGCGGCGCTTACCAGGCTCGGCACCATGCTGATCAGGGCCACCGGCAGGGAGCGGAACAGCACCAGCAGCATCAGCATGATGGCCGCGAATACATAGCCCAGGGTTTTGATCTGCGAATCGAACAGGCTTTGCAGCATGTTGTTGTAGAGGACCATGGCGCCGGTGAGGTGCAGTTGCTCCGGCTGCAGGTCGAACTTTTCCAACATGTCGGCGCGGATCCGCTCAAGCAACTGGTTGCGGTTCAGTCCCTGGTAGGAGTCCACCACGCGCACGCTGATGCGAATCTGGCGACCGTCGTCGGACAGATAGGGGCTCACCAGCAGTGAGCGCAGGTCATCGGGAATGAAGCTGGCGAGCAGCATCAGCTGTACGTAGCTGAGCGGGCCGTCGTTGATTTTCTTGGCCACCTCGTAGGTAGTGGCGATGGACAGCACCTTGCCGGTCTCCGGCAGGGACTCCAGGTAGCGCTCCATTTCAATGATGCGGTCGAGGCGCTGGGGCGTGTACCAGTAAGCGCCCTTGAGGTTGGGGCTGTCGCTGGCGCGGGCCTGGGCGGAGGAACCGCCGGCGGCAAAGGGATCGTCACCGGCGGCTTCGCCGAAGCCGTCATCGCCGGCGGCGAACGGATCGTCTTCCACGGCGGAGAAGCCGTCGGCGCTGTCCGTGTTGCCGCTATCGTCGGCGAACGGGTCGGCTTGCACCGCTTCGAAGCCGTCGTCGCTCCGGGTGCTGTCGTTGGCATCGCTTTGCGGTGCGCGTGAGCTGTCTTCGGCCTTTTCTTCCGGGGCATCAATGACGATATCCAACGGCGTGGTACCGCCCAGTTTGCGGTCGATCTGCAGCATGCCCTGGTAGATTTCGGTGTCTTCCTGGAAGTAGTCGATAAAGCGGGTTTCCACCGTCAGGCGAGTCATGCCCCAGGCCGCGGCGATCAGCACCAGCCCGGTGAGCGCCAGCAGCGGCAGCCGGCCCCGGTCGGCGACGCCGGCGAAGGCGAGGGTGATGCTTCGTGTAAGGTCGCGGCCCTGGCGCGGCCGGCCCGCCGCCAGCGGCGCCAGCAGGGCGGGGAACACCAGAAAGCAGGTCACCAGGGCGACGCCGATGCCGATGGTCATCATCCAGCCGAAATCGATCACCGGGCGGATGTCACTGATCACCAGCGACGAGAAGCCGACCATAGTGGTGAGCACCATGTAGATACTCGGCCGCATCATATGCGCGGCGGTTTCCTTGAGCAGCCAGGCCTGGTCGGCGTCCGGGTTTTCTTCATGCAGTTCCCGGTAGCGCACCGTCAGGTGAATGGTGATCGACATGGTGATGATCAGCAGCAGGGACAGGTAGTTGCTGCTGATCACCGTCACCTTCCAGTCCATCCAGCCGAGCCAGCCGGTGACCACCAGGGCGGTCACCGCGCAACAGGCCAGCGGCACCACCACCCAGCGCGGGCGGCGGAAAATCAGAAACAGGGTGAGCACCAGGAAGATCAGCACGCCAAGGCCGAACACTTTCAGGTCGGAGCTGATAAAGCGAATCATGTCCGAGGCGATCATCGGCACGCCGCCCAGGAACAGCTGTGCCTGGTCGCGGTAACCGTCCATGATGCCGCGAATCTCCCGCACTTCGTCCTGGGTACGCGCCTGCACTTGGCTGTGGTAGTCGCTGAATTCGGCGGCGACTTGTTCCAGTTCTTCGGCTCCCTGGTCGCTAAGCTCGCCGGCGCGCTCCTGGTCGCGCAGGGCGTTGCGCCGGTTGAGCAGGTGGTAATACCGCTCGTCGCGCTCGAAGGTGAGCAGCAGGGCGGTGGTGCGACCGTCATCGCTGACCAGCAGGTCTTCGTAGAGCGGGTTCACCTGGGTGAACTCGCGTTTCGCCATCGCCAGATCCACGCCCGGGTCGCGCAGCGTGCGGTAGCCGTCGGACAGGTCGGTGAACGCCACCTTGGGGCTGAACAGCAGCGGTACGTCCAGGAAGCTGTACACCGAGCCGACCCGATCCACGCCTTTCAGCTCGTCCTGCAACGCCTGGATGTGCTTGAGGGTATCCGGCTGGAACAGCGGCCGCTCCCTGGGCGTATAGGTGACCACCACAAAGTCGCTGCCGCCGTACTGCTTGGCGATTTCCCGGTAGTACTCCAGCGCCTGGTCGTTTTCCAGCGTCAGGGATTCCGCCGACGCATCCAGCTTGAAATCGGTGGCTTGCCAGGCGGCGACGGCGCACAGCGCGCCCACGGCGGCGAGCCACAACAGCGGATGGCGCAGAACCAGGCGGCAGTAAGCGCGAAACAGTCGAGACGTCATGGGTGTTCCTTAGAACATGGCGGCGAATTCGCGGGCGAAGCGCTGGTCGAAACGATGGATCAACCGGCCCGCGGGCAACGTCAGCAGGGTCATCAGCCCTTCGGACCATTCCTCCTGATGCACCCGGCAGCCACCCTCACCATCGTCGATGAAGGTGAAACGATGCGTGATGCTGGCCATGGGCAGCTCCAGTCCCCAGGCGATGGACTCGTTTTCCCGGTATTCCTGGATACGCACCACCACCGGCGCCGGCGGCAGGCGCGGCAGATCGGCCACGAACAGCAGCGCGGCGCCCTCGCGCCACTCACCGCCGAACAGGCGCGCGTGGCGGACTACGGAGCACCAGTCGGCCCAGCCGGCCACCTGGCTGAACAGGGAAAACGCCTGGCGCCGTGACGCCCGGGTCTCGGTGACTTCGTCGATGAAGTAACGTTTGAGCATGTAATCCTCGTGACGGGCGTGTGCGTGACGGGTAAGAGTACCCATCCTCGGGCCCCGTCACCAGTTCCGGCGCGGGTTGAATCGGGCCATTCGCCTTTAGTCTGCTTGACCGCCAGCGAGCGTCTGCCTAGCGTCGATAAAAAAATAACAAAGGAAAGCATCATGGACGGTCAATGGCTGCGGGCAGGCAGCGCCCCCGGTTTGCTGGACATTGTCCTGCGCGGCTACCCCGACAGGGCGACTTTGTGCCAGGCGGCGGGGTTGCAGGCGGATGCCATCGCCGGCGGCGGGGGTATGGTAACCACCACGCAACTGGAAGCGTTGCTCGGCACCGCCCTGGCGCCGGCCGGGGACCCGTTGTTT
The DNA here is from genome assembly GCA_041624875.1 of Alcanivorax sp. Lineage (GTDB taxonomy): Bacteria > Pseudomonadota > Gammaproteobacteria > Pseudomonadales > Alcanivoracaceae > Alloalcanivorax. The sequence goes on along the minus strand of JBFJUC010000104.1, from coordinate 4,649 downwards.
GGCCTGCGCGCGGGGCGCGACAATCATCACCGCGACCTGGGCCCGCTGGGTGGTTTGATGGCCGCTTCCGAAACCCTGGAGCAGGCCCTGCTGGCGTTGCTGCGCTACCGCGAATTGCTGCTTCCCTATCTGGCGCTGGCCCTGCACCGCGAAGAACACCAATGCACCCTCACGGTGGGCGGCGGCGAGGCGCTGGCCGTTACCCGGACCCGCGCCCACAACGACCTTCTGGTCGCCGCGCTGGTGGCCCTGGGCCGTTCGCTGCTGGGCGGACGCATGCCGATTCAGCGGGTGGCGTTCCGCCATTCTTGCCCGCCCGCCGAGCAGCTCGGTGAGTACCGGTCGTTTTTCCGTTGCGCGCTTGATTTTGGCCAGCCGGACAACGCGCTGGTGTTCTCTCCGGCGCTGCTGGGGCACAGCCTGCCCGCCAGCGATGCCGACCGCCGCCCGGATCTGGAGCGCACGGTGGACGGGCAATTCCAGGCATTGCGGCGCGCCAGCGGCGTCACCGGTCAGGTGCTCGAGCAGCTGCACACCGGTCTCGGGCAAGGGCCGTTGACCGTGCATGTGGTCGCCGATCGGTTGCACATGACCGCCCGCACGCTGCAACGCCGGTTACAGGACGAGGGTGTTCAATTCGCGCGCCTGCGCGATCAAGTGCGCATGGAGTACGCCTGCCGGCGGTTACGCCATGGTGATTGCGACATGCCGGCTCTGGCCCGTCGGTTGGGATTTTCCGACATCGCCAATTTCTACCACGCGTTCCGGCGCTGGACCGGTTGCGCGCCCGGTGCCTACCGGAAAAATCAGCCGCGGGACCGCTGAGCGGCTACGGTTTTCCCACCGGCCCGGCTCTCTTACCATGACGCCATGATAACCAGTGAACGGATTCAGGCCGCGCTTGCGGCCCGGCACGGGGTGTCCGTGCGGCACTGTCGCGTTTTTTCGTCGAACGACGGTTAGCGCCGCAATGGCGTTGGGCTCGCGACCGGGGTCTGGACGCCGGTGTTGCCCGGCGGGTGGAGCGGGTCATGGCGACGGCGCCGGCCTGGCTGGAAGGCCTGACGATTCGCCCGAGGCTGGTGCACGGCGATCTCTGGCGGGGCAACGTGGGCACTCTGGCGGGGGACCATCCGGTGGTGTTCGATCCGGCGGTCTATTACGGTCATGCCGAGGTGGACCTGGCGATGCTGTCGTTGTTCGGCCGGGTGCCGGATGCGTTTTACCGGGGCTATGGGAAAAACCCAAAGGCCGAGAATTTTCAGCAGCGCGCCCGGCTTTACAACCTGTATCATTTGCTCAATCACTTCAATCTGTTCGGCGGTGGCTACGCCGGCGCCGTGTCCGACAGCGCCACCGCCTTGTTGCGTTACTGAGATTATCGATGCACATCGTCGCCGACGAAAACATGCCCGCCCTGGACGATTTTGAGCGCTTGGGCCGGGTGACCCGGGTGGATGGGCGCAGTCTCAAGCGCGCCGACCTCCGTGATGCGGAGATCCTGCTGGTGCGCTCGGTGACGCCCGTGACGGAGTCGTTACTGGCCGGCACGCCGGTGCGGTTCGTGGGGTCCGCCACCATCGGCACCGACCATGTGGATCTGGCGGCGCTGGACCGCTTGGGCATTGCCTTTGCCTGCGCGCCCGGCTGCAACGCCCGGGCGGTGGCCGAGTACGTGCTGCAGGCGCTGCTAATGGCCAGCCGCCATCATGGCCGGACCCTGCGCGGCAGCACCGTGGGCGTGATCGGCCTGGGCAATGTGGGTGGCCTGGTGGCGTCCTGGCTGGGCGCGCTGGGCGTGGAGGTGCTCGGCTGCGATCCGCCACTGGCCCGCGCCGGCCGGGTGTCGTCGGTGTCCCTGGATGAGGCGTTGTCGGCGGACGCGATCAGCCTCCATGTGCCGCTGATCAAACGCGGCGACGAAGCAACTCTCCATTTGCTCGACAAGGTCCGGTTGCGGTCGCTCCGGCGCGGCCAGACCTTGATTAATACCTGCCGGGGCCCGGTGATTGATAACCAGGCCTTGCTCCAGCGTCTGACCCAGGGCGATGGGCCTTTGACGTTTCTGGATGTCTGGGAAGGGGAGCCACGGCTAGATCCGGCGCTGCTGGAGAGGGTGTTTATCGGCTCGCCGCATGTGGCCGGTTACAGCGTAGAGGGAAAGCGGCTGGGCAGCGCCATGCTCTATGAGGCCTGGTGCCTGTGGCAGGGCGAGCCGAAGCCCACGGGGGCCAGCGTGGCGCCATCGCGACCACTGACCCAGGACGTGGACGACGAAGGCCAGTTACTGGCTCTGTTGCGACACGCCCACCGTTTACCCGAGGACGATCAGCGTTTACGGCGCAGTTTGCGTGAGAGCGACCCGGGCGCCGCCTTCGACCAGCTTCGCAAGCAATACCCGCCCCGGCACGAGCTGCATCACTGGCGCCACCAGGGCAAAGTGGCGCCGCCGCTTCGGGCGCTGGTCAGCCTGCTTTTCGAGTCGAACGCGTCGGGTAGCGCCAGGCCTGTTCCAGCTCTTCACAGGCCCGCAGGATCATCGCCTCGGTGATCGGAATCTCGCGGCCCTGGTTGTCGAGGACGGCGGCCCCGTGAAAGTCCGCGCCACGGGGCGTTTGTGAATAGGACAGGCAGCTCATGCTAAGGTCTCCGGCATTGTGACCCGGCCATTGTTATAAAGAGACATGATCGTTTTATGACAGATATCGAGAATCGTCTGGTTCTGGGCGTGCTGGTCAATCCGTTCGCCGGCGTGGGAGGGGCCGTGGGCCTGAAAGGCAGCGACGGCAGCGACACCCGCGAGGAGGCACTGCGGCGCGGCGCCACGCCCATGGCGGTGGACCGCATGAGCCGCGCGCTGACCGGTCTGGCCGCGCGGACCACACGCCTGGAGGTACTCACCTGGGGCGGCGCCATGGGCGAGGACAGCTGCCGGGCGGCCGGCTTGCCGGCGCGCGCGCTCGGTGAGCCGCCGTCGCCCAGCGAGGCCGACGACACCCGCCTCGCGGCGCGTGCGCTGATCGATGCCGGGGCGCAACTGCTGCTGTTCGCCGGCGGCGACGGCACCGCCCGGGATCTGGTCGACGCTCTGGATCAGGACGAGGTGCCGGTGCTGGGCGTGCCCGCGGGCTGCAAGATGCACTCCGCGGTCTACGCCATTAACCCGGAGGCCGCCGGCGAATTGCTGGCGGAGCTGGTGGACGGCGGGCTGGTGGCGCTGCAAGAGGCCGAGGTACGCGACATCGACGAAGACGCCTTCCGCGCCGGGCGGGTGCAGGCGCGCCACTACGGCGACCTGAAAGTGCCCGCCGAGGCCCGCTACCTGCAACAGGTGAAGTGCGGCGGCCGCGAGGTGGAGGACCTGGTGATCACCGAGATCGCCGCCTGGGTGATCGATACGCTGGAACCGGATACCTATTACCTGGTGGGCTCGGGCTCCACCGTGGCGGTGGTGATGGAACAGCTGGGCTTGGCCAACACGCTGTTGGGCGTGGACATCATCCGCAATGAAGAAGTGGTGGCCGCCGACGTGGGCGCCGCGCAAATACTGGACGTGATCGGCGATGCGCCGGTTCGCGCGCTACTGACCGTGATCGGCGGCCAGGGCCATCTGTTCGGGCGCGGTAACCAGCAGTTCAGCCCGGCGGTAATCCGGCACCTGGGGAAGGCCCGCATCGACATTCTTGCCAGCCGCACCAAGCTGGGCACCCTGGACGGGCGCCCATTGGTGGTGGACACCGGCGACGCCGAGCTGGATCGGTCCCTATGCGGGCTCTGGCCGGTGATCAGCGGCTACGAAGACACGCTACTGTACCGCGTCGCCACCGACGCGGGCCACTAAGGCGAAGCGGCTTCAGCCTGGAGACACCGGTCTTCCAGTTGTTGCGGCTCCGAATCCGGGACGCGGTGCAATGGTGGTGCCTTCCAGGATCGCTCAAGCCGTCCCTGGGCGCTCTCATTTGGCCATCCATGGCCAAATAGGTCCCTCCAGGCACCACCATTGCCCCGATCCCGGTGCGGGCCTTCTGGAGGGTCAACCAGCAAGATTACCCGTAGCGCTTCTCGGTGAGCGCCTGGATGCGGTCGTCGAGCGGCGGGTGCGAGCGGAACAGGGCGGCCAGACCATGACGCACACCGCTGTTGATGCCGAACGCCACCAGCGAATCCGGCATCTGGTTTGGCACTTCGTACTCCGCCTTCAGGCGCTGCAAGGCGCTGACCATGTCGCGACGGTCCGCCAGCTGCGCGCCGGCCACGTCGGCCCGGTATTCCCGGCGCCGCGAGAACCACATGACGATGGTGCTGGCGGCGATGCCGAAAATGATCTCGGCGATGAACACCACGATGTAATAGCCGAACCCCAGGCCGCCGCCGCCGTCACGGCGCAGGAAGCTGTCCACCACCGAGCCCACCACGCGGGCGGCGAAGATCACGAAGGTGTTCACCACGCCCTGGATCAGGCTCAGGGTGACCATGTCGCCGTTGGCCACATGCCCGATCTCATGGGCCAGCACGGCGCGCACTTCCTCCGGGCGGAAGCGTTGCAGCATGCCCTGGGAGACCGCCACCAGGGCATTATTCCTGTTCCAGCCGGTGGCGAAGGCGTTGGACTGCTGGGCGGGGAACACGCCCACTTCCGGCATGCCGAT
>JBFJUC010000103.1:0-8486 GCA_041624875.1 Alcanivorax sp. | reverse complement strand
CAGCAGAGGTTCCGTGTCCCCGTGGCCACGGCGGCGGCGGTACCAGGCCACCAGCCAGGCGGCGATCAGGCCCACCAGCCAGGGCAGCAGGGCGAGCGGTATCGCGAAGGGTCCGAGTTGCAAAGCGTTCATGGGGCCTCTAGACGGTGTCCTGGTTGCCGGGCCCAGCATTCCCGACCATGATTAACGCCGGGTTAATCCGGCGCCCGCATTCTGGTTTCCTATGCATGTACTACTGATCGAAGACGACGCCCTGCTCGGTGATGGCGTGCAAGCCGGCCTTCAGGCCCATGGCTTTTCCGTGGCCTGGGTGACCCGCGCCGCGGACGCCGACGCCGCCCTGGACAGTACCGCTTTTGACCTGGTGGTGCTCGATCTCGGGTTGCCCGACCGGGACGGTCTGTCGCTGCTAGCTCGCTGGCGCCGCCTGAGCCGTGACGAGCCGGTGCTGGTGCTCACCGCCCGTGACGGCGTCGAGCACCGAGTGGCGGGATTGAACGCCGGCGCCGACGACTACCTGGTGAAGCCTTTTGATCTGGATGAACTGGTGGCCCGGCTACATGCCCTGATGCGGCGCTCGGCCGGCCGCGCCGCGCCGGTGATCGAGTACGGCGGCTTGCGGTTCGAGCCCGCTGCGCAGCGTCTCTGGCTGAACGGTGAGGCGGTCACCCTGCCGCGCCGTGAGCGGGCGCTGCTGCAGGCGCTGCTGCAAAGCCGTGGCCAGGTGCTGACCCCGGTTCAGCTCGCCGACCGGGTCTACGGTTGGACCGACGGCGTGGAAAGCAACGCCCTGGCGGTGCACATCCACAACCTGCGCCGCAAACTCGGCGACGCCCTGATCGAAACCGTGCGTGGCGAGGGCTACCGGCTGGGGACCCCGCCGTGATCGGCCCCGCCAGTCTGCGCGGTCGGCTGCTGCTGTGCATGGGGCTGGGGCTGTCGGTGCTATGGCTGGTGCTGGCGGTGTGGCTGCACGGTGAGGTCCGTGACCGGGTTGCGCGGGTGCTGGACCAGCGCCTGGCGGCGTCCGCGCGCATGGTGGTGTCGCTGCTGGAGAGCAAGGCCGCCGGCGACCTTAACCTGCGCCAGTCCGGCGCCCTGCCTCTAGGCGGCATTGCCTGCGAAATCAGCAGCCTGCGCGGCGAAGTGCTGGCCCGTTCCGGCGGAGCCCCCAGCGCCGGGTTGGCGCTGCCCGAGGACGGCTTCGGCGAGCAACAGGTCAAGGGCGAAACCTGGCGGGTGTTCACCGTCAGCGACGGCGAATTGCGCGTCACGTCGGCGGAACGCATGGCCGGGCGCACCGCCTTTATGCGCCAGGTGGCGCTGGTGCTGCTGGTGACCCTGGGCCTCGGCCTGCTGGCTAGCCTGGCGTTGGTCTGGTGGGCGGTGGGACGCGCCCTGGCGCCGCTGTCGGGGCTGCGTGCCGACCTGGCCCGCCGCCGGGTCACTGATGAAGCGCCCTTGCGTGTGCCGGAAGGCGGGGTGGAGCTGGCGCCGATGGTCGACACTCTCAACCACTGGCTCGGCAACGCCCGCGATGCCCTGATGCGTGAACGGCGCCTCACCGACGATCTGGCTCATGAACTGCGCACGCCGCTGGCGGCGATCCGCACCCAGCTTCAGGTTGCCGATATGACCGACGGTGAGCGCGCCGCCCACGCCCGGGCGCAGGCCCGTCAAGCGGTACTGCGGCTGGCCAACAGCCTGGACCAGTTGCTCGCCCTGGCCCGGGAAGAAGGCGCGGAAAGCCGGCGCCGGGAGCCGCCCGAGGCGCTCGGCGATCTGCTCGCCACGGTGCTGGAAGAACTGCGCCCCGCCAGCCTCGAAAAGCGCCTCACTGTTCACCTGGACGCGGACGACGATGGGATGTTGCGGCGGGCCGCTCCGGCCGGCCCGGGTCTGATGCGGATCGCGCTGCGCAACGTGTTGGAGAACGCGGTCCGGCACAGCCCGCCCGGTGGTGAGATAGCGGTCCGGGTAGAGGGCGCACAGGACGGCGGCATCGCCGTGAACGTCGACGATCAGGGGCCCGGGCTGGCGCCGGATCAGCGCGTCCGCGCCCTGGACCGGGGCTGGCGCGGCGGTGGCGAGGGTCAGGGCTTGGGGCTCGCCATTGTCGCCTCGGTGATGGCGCGGACCGGGGGTGCCATCACCCTGGACGCTGCTGACAGCGGCGGTTTGCGGGTGACCTTGCGCTGGCCGGTCAGTTCGCCGCGCCCGGCGGGAAACGCTTGAACATCTCCGCCACCATCACGTCGATGCGTTCCTTGCGCCGCTCGCTGCTCATCGATTCGTAGAGCGTGTCGCGGCTGGTGGCCTCCCACACCACTTCGCTGCTGTTGCGCTCCACCAGGGCGATTTGCAGCTTGTGCTCCTCGTAGGTCTCGCCTTCCACCGGGGTGGTGGCGCCGATCCCGTAACCCCGATTGAACCAGCCGAAACCGAATTGCAGGCTGCTGCCCTGGAATTTCTCCACCGGCACGAAGGCGTAGCGCAGCACCAGGTCCGCCTGGTCCAGGTCGGCGCGGGCCAGCGGGCCATCCGCCAGCTCTCGGTGCACCGCCTCTTGCACCCGCTGGCCGTTCAGGCTGAGTGCTTGCTGGTCGGCGTCCGGCGCCTCAATGGCGTAACTGCGGTACTGAGTGAAATCGGTGCCGGCGCGATGGTCGATCACCACCGGCGACACGCACCCGCCCACCAACAGGGCGAGCGCGGCGATCAAGGGCAGGCTGTGTAAGGCTCGCATGGGATAACTCCTTGGGAATGATTCTCAAACAGTATAGAACGTTGCCGCGAGAGTGGCGTCAACGGGAACCGGCGGGAATCTGCACCCAGACCGCATGGGCGCGGGCCAGACAGCGACCGGCGGCGTCGTGCACCGCGGTGCCGGCGAAATGCTTGCGCCCGTCGCGGCCCAGCGGCCAGCCGCTGACCACATAGGTTTCGCCCACTTCCGGCAGCGCGTCCACCTGCACCGTGAAGCTGCCCAGCACCACCCAGGTGTCCGGGTCCTTTTCCAGCGTGAACGAGCCCGGGCAGTCCAGCGCCGCGTACACCTGTGGCAGCGTCACCCGGCCCCGATCATCGCCGTGGCTGGCCGCCGGTGTCCACGGGCAGGCCACCGCCCGGTGGTCGTCCAGCCAGCCGGGGAACAGCCGCAGGCCGTCGTCCCGGTCCGGGCCGCACACATAGCACCCCGGGAAAGGATGGTCGACAAAGCCGCTGAAGCGGGTCTCCGCCTGCCGCGCTTCGTCCAGGGTGGCCGGTGCCGGCACGGTCATTTCCGGCAGGCTGGCCTGGCGGGCGCGGGCCACCGGCTGGTCGTCGTGCAGCGCGAACCATTGCGCGTTGTCCAGCCGCAACGGCAGATCGGTGTCCAGCGGCGGCGGTGCCATCAGGCGGGTTTCCACGCAGGGGGTGCCGGCGTGCTCGGCCATGCGGCCACAGATATAACCGCCGTTGGCGGAGCCCGGCGGGCCATTAAAGCGGTTCTCAATGCGAATCGCGGTGGTATTCGGGGTCATGGTGTTCTCTTTCCTGCGGGTACTGTGAGTTAAACGGGTTCGGCTTCCGCTCTCAGGCATTCACCGAGAAAGCGGGCCGCGCGGCCGGCGTACTGGCCGTCGGCGTAGACCAGATACAGGTCGTGGAAGCGCTCCACGCCCTCCTTTAGCGGCAGCGGCAGCAGACGGCCTTCGGCCAGGTCGGCGGCGATTTCGGTCTCCGGCACCCAGGCGAAGCCCAGGCCGCGCAGTAACGCCTGGCGGCGCGCGCTGCCGTGTGAAAACGTCCAGCGTTGCTCGGCGCCCAGCCAGCCCGAGTCCACCCGGCGCTTGCCGGAATCACGAATCACCAGCTGGCGGTGCGGGCGCAGGTGGTCGAGCTCCAGCGGCCCCTGATGATGCAGCGCATGGTCCGGCGCCGCCACCGCCACGAAGCGGATCCGCGACAGATGATCGCCCATGAAGCCGGGCGGCACCCGGCCGGTGATCACCACGTCGGCTTCGTGACGCAGCAGCGCCTCCTCGGAGCCGGACAGCACGGTCTCCTGGAATTCCACCCGGGTCAGCGGGCTTTCGCGGGCCAGCCGTACCAGGGCGCAGAGTACCTGATCCTGCGGGAACAAGCCGTCGGCGGTGAGCCGCACCAGCGGCTCCCAGCCGTGGCCGAAGCGGATCGCGGTGTTCTCAATGCGGCCCGCCTCGTCCACCAGCACCTTGGCCTGGCGGTAGAGCAGGCTGCCGGTCTCGGTGAGCTTGGCGCGGCGGCCCTCCAGGGCGAAAGCGCGCACGCCCAGCTCGGTCTCGATTTTCTGCACCGCATAGCTGATCGCCGACTGGCTTTTGTCCAGCGCCTCGGCGGCGGCGGCGTAGCCGCCCTCGTCCACCACGGCGATCAGCGCCTGCCATTGGTCCAGGGTGATTTTCGTCGACATATCGAATCAGTTGACCATATTTCACAAATAAGGGCTGTTTTATATCGCCTTTTCAGAATCAATAATAGAGGTCAGATTCAAGCAATGACACCAAGGAGGTCCCATGGGACTGCTGGTAGACGGACAGTGGCAGGACAAGTGGTACGACACCAAAAGCACCGGTGGTCATTTCAAGCGCTCGGAAAGCCAGTTCCGTAACTGGGTGACCGCCGACGGCGAAGCCGGCCCCACCGGCGAGGGCGGCTTTCCGGCGGAGAGTGGGCGCTACCACCTGTATGTGTCCTACGCCTGCCCGTGGGCTCACCGGGCGCTGGTGATGCGCGCCTGGAAAGGCCTGGAGAAGCACATTGATGTGTCCGTGGTGCACCCGCTGATGTTGGAGCACGGCTGGGAGCTGCGCGACGACTTTCCGGGCGCCACCGGCGACCCGCTGTACGGCCTGGATAAGCTGTATCAGCTTTATCTGAAAGCCGACGGCCAGTACACCGGTCGCGTGACCGTGCCGGTGCTGTGGGACAAGCAGCGCGAGACCATTGTCAGCAACGAATCCGCCGACATTATCCGCATGTTCAACAGTGCTTTTGACGGGGTCGGGGCGCGGCCCGGTGACTACCACCCGAGTGACTTGCGCGACCAGATCGAGGCGGTCAACAGTCCGGTCTACGAGAAGGTGAACAATGGCGTTTACAAGGCCGGCTTCGCCACCGGCCAGCAGGCCTATGACGAAGCGGTACACGCGCTGTTCGGCACACTCGACGAGTTGGAAGAACGGCTGAGTAAAAGCCGCTATCTGGTGGGCAACACGCTCACCGAGGCGGATCTGCGGTTGTGGACCACGTTGGTGCGGTTCGATCCGGTGTATGTCACGCACTTTAAGTGCGACCGTCGGCGGATCGCCGATTACCCGAACCTGAGCGGCCTGCTGCGCGAGCTCTACCAGCTGCCGGGCGTGGCGGACACCGTGGATATGGATCACATCCGCAACCATTACTTCCGCAGCCATCCGACGGTGAACCCGCAGGGGATCATCTCGATCGGCCCGGAACAGGATCTTTCCGCCGCCCACGATCGTGACCGGCTGGGTGAACGGGAGATCCGGGGCGCCTGAGGCACCCCGGAGAACAGCCCACAGGAGGCAACCATGAAAGAGCGTCGCATACTCAATACGTTCCGTGCCCTGGATACATCCGACGGCGCCGGCGTGCGCCTGAAGCGTGCGCTGGGCCACAACCCGGCGGTGCGGCTGGATCCGTTCCTGATGTTGGACGCGTTCTCCTCCGACAACCCGGACGACTACGTGGCCGGTTTCCCGGCCCACCCACACCGTGGCTTCGAGACCGTCACCTACCTGGTGGAAGGGCACATGAAGCACCGCGACCACCTGGGTAACGAAGGCGATCTCAAGCAGGGCGGCGTGCAGTGGATGACCGCCGGGCGCGGCATCATCCACGAGGAAATGCCCCAGCAGCAGGACGGTCTGTTGCGCGGCTTCCAGCTGTGGATCAACCTGCCGGCGGCGGAGAAAATGAAGCCGGCCGGTTACCGGGACGTGACCGACACCGAGATGCCGCGCCTGGATCTGCCCGGTGGCGGCCAGGTCAAGGCGGTGGCCGGTGAGGTGGCTCTGAATGGTGAGACGATCATCGCGCCGGTGGTCGGCGGCAGCACCGATCCGCTCTACCTGGACGTGAAGTTGCGCGGTGGCGAGAACCTGACCGTACCGTTGAAAAGCGGCTATAACGCGCTGCTGTACCTGTTCGAAGGGAGCCTGACGGTGAATGGCGAGACGCTGCGCCTGGAGCACAGCGCTACGCTGAGCGACGGCGACCGCGTGAGGCTCGCCGCCGGTAAGGCTGGTGCCCGGCTGTTGTTGCTGGCGGGCAAGCCGATCGGCGAGCCGGTGGCCCAGTACGGTCCTTTCGTGATGAACACTCAGGAAGAGATCGAGCAAGCCCTGCGCGACTACCGGGCCGGTACCCTCGCCGAACCGGCGGCCTGAACCCTCCCCGCGGCCTGATCCTCAGGCCGCGCTCAGCGGCTTGATGCGGCGGATCTGATCGCGGATCCCTTGCTCCGCGTCCCACAAGTCGACCGCGCGTTGCGCGTTGAGCCAGAAGTCCGGCGTGTTACTGAACAGGCGCGCCAGGCGCAGAGCCATTTCCGGGCTCAGGGCGCGGCGCTCGCGCAGCAGTTCGTTGATGGATTGCCGTGACACGCCCACCGCCTCGGCCAGGGTGGTGACGGTGAGGCCGTAATCGGGCATGAAATCCTCGTGCAACATTTCCCCGGGATGAGTGGGGCGGCGCTGCATGCCAGTGATGCTAAACGTAGCCATGGTGCCTCCCGTTAGGGCGCGGTCAGTGGTAGTCGCAGAACAGCACGTCATAGGCGTCACCGCCCTCGAAGCGGAAGCAGATCCGCCACTGGTCGTTGACGCGAATGGCGTACAGGCCATTCCTGTCGCCTTCCAGCCGATGAAGCCGGTTGCCCGACGGTACCCGAAGATCGTCCAGGCAGCTTGCCAGGTGCACGTATTCCAGCTTGCGGGCGGCCCGGCGCGCCACATCCGGTGGTACGCGCAGGCAGCGGCCGGTCTGGAACAGCCGGCGGGTGGTTTTATCGGTGAAAGACAGAATTATTTGTAATGCGTCACGTGATGGATGTCAACGGGCCGGGACGTTTCCTGGCCAAAACATCAGTGTGACGAGAAGTACGTGGGAGAAAATCAGCGATTTCGCAAGATCGAGTAGGAGAACGGCGGGCGAGGTAGTGCGAAACCGCCCTCGCCCGGCGTCACCGGAGCGAGAGCGGAGAAGGTCACTCTTGTAGCTTGGCGTCCAGAGTGATGTCGGCGTTGAGTACTTTGGACACCGGGCAACCTTCCTTGGCGCCGTTGGCGATTTTCTGAAACTCGGCGTCGTCGATACCGGGAATTGTCGCGTTCATGTCCAGATGGATCTTGGTGATGCTGAAGCCGTCGCCGTCTTTATCCAGCGTCACTTTCGCCTTGGTGTCGATGCTGTCGGCGGTGTAACCGGCGTTGCCCAGCTCCAGGGAAAACGCCATCGAGAAACAACCGGCGTGGGCGGCGCCGATCAGCTCTTCCGGGTTGGTGCCCGGTTCGTCCTCAAAGCGCGTGTTGAAACCGTAAGGTTGTTCCTTGAGGGCACCGCTTTGCGTGGAAATGGTGCCTTTGCCCTTCTTGATGTCGCCTTCCCAATGGGCGGATGCGAACTTGTTCATGACGTTGCCTCCCGATACGAAATGTCCGAGCAGAGTGGGAGCCCGTCCGTGAAGGATAGGTGGACTCCCGCCCGGGCGACCGTAAAAGAAGGATAAATACCAGTAGTGTGAACAGGCCCTAGTCGTGGTCGCCTTCGATGGTCAGCCCTCGGGTGGCGTGATCCAGGCTGGAGGCATCGGTTTCGTTGCCGAGCTTGATCATCAGACGCAGATCGTTGGGCGAGTCGGCGTGGGCGATGGCGTCTTCGTAGGTGATCTCCCCGGCATCGTATAGATCGTAGAGCGCCTGGTCGAAGGTCTGCATGTTCTGCTCGCGGGACTTGCTCATCAGCGCCTTGAGCAGGTGAATCTCGCCCTTGCGGATGTGGTCCGACACCAGCGGCGTGTTGAGCAGCACTTCGATGGCGGCGCGCCGGCCCTTGCCGTCGGGCGTGGGGATCAGCTGCTGGGCGACGATGCCCCGCAGGTTCAGCGACAGGTCCATGTACAGCTGGTTATGGCGATCCGCCGGGAAGAAGTGAATGATCCGGTCCAGGGCCTGGTTGGCGTTGTTGGCGTGCAGGGTGGCCAGACAAAGATGGCCGGTTTCCGCGAACGCGATGGCATGGTCCATGACCTCGCGGCTGCGTACCTCGCCGATCAGAATCACGTCCGGCGCCTGGCGCAGGGTGTTCTTCAGGGCCACCTCGAAGGACTCCGTGTCGATGCCCACTTCCCGTTGCGTGACGATGCAGCCCTGGTGCTGGTGGATGAATTCGATCGGGTCCTCGATGGAGATGATGTGCCCTTTGGAGTTCTTGTTGCGGTG
>JBFJUC010000102.1:0-8521 GCA_041624875.1 Alcanivorax sp. | reverse complement strand
GAAAGGCGTGGCCATGGAGCTGGAAGACTGCGCCTTCCCGCTGGTCGACGGCATCGTGCAGACCGACGACGCCAAGGTGGCGTTCAAGGACGCCGACTACGCCCTGCTGGTCGGTGCCCGTCCGCGCGGCCCGGGTATGGAGCGCAAGGACCTGCTGGAAGCCAACGCGGCGATCTTCTCCGCCCAGGGCCAGGCCATCAACGAAGTCGCCAGCCGCGGCATTAAGGTGCTGGTGGTCGGTAACCCGGCCAACACCAACGCCCTGATCGCCCAGCGCAACGCACCGGATATCGATCCGCGTCAGTTCACCGCCATGACCCGCCTGGACCACAACCGCGCCATGGCGCAGCTGGGCAACAAGCTGGGCAAGAGCATCAACGACGTTAAGAAGATGACCATCTGGGGCAACCATTCCTCCACCCAGTACCCGGATCTGCACCACTGCGAAGTGGACGGCAAGGCCGCCATCGACCAGATCGAGCAGGACTGGTACGAGAACGACTACATCCCCACCGTGCAACAGCGTGGCGCCGCCATCATCAAGGCACGGGGCGCGTCCTCCGCCGCCTCCGCCGCCAACGCCGCGGTCGACCACATGCGCAGCTGGGCGCTGGGCAGTGACGACGGCGACTGGGTGTCCATGGGCATCTACAGCGACGGCTCCTACGGCATTCAGGAAGGCTTGATCTATTCCTACCCGTGCGTTTGCAAGAACGGCGATTGGGAAATCGTTCAGGGTCTGGAGGTGAATGACTTCTCCCGCGAGCGCATGACCGCCACCGAGACCGAGCTGGCCGAAGAGCGTGACGCGGTGAAGCATCTGCTGCCGTAACACGATCCCGGTTTCCTGACGGAACCGTCGATCAGAAAAAAGGGCCTCCATCAGGAGGCCCTTTTTTTATTGCTGCATCTGGTGAAGTTCGGCGCGCTAGACGTAACCCTGGTAGGCCGGCAGCGCCACCGCCCCGAGCTGGCCGATGCGGCGCCCCCAATAATCCTCCGGCGCGCTCAGCCAGGCCTGACGATGCAACCAGGCGAGGCTGTCCGCGTCACGGGCAAGCGCGTTGAGCTGGAAGCGGTTAAGCACGCCGGGCCCCTGCTCCAGACAGCGCTGCGCCCATTGGCGCAGCGTATCAGGTTCCACGGTGCGCCGGTGGCGTGCCTGGGTGCGATGCAGCCGATTCAGGCGCGGGTCGATCACCGCCACTTCGAACGCGCTCAGCGGCGTGGGGTTCAGCGCCGCCGGTTCGGCCACCGTGCGCACCAGAGGGATAAGGCGCTGCTCTTCGGGCGTCATCAACAGACCGCGCTCGCGCAGCCATTGGCCGATCGCCACCCGGCTCAGCAGTACCGAGGTGGGAGCCGCCAGAACCAACGGTAACGCCACCGGCAGCGACCAGTAGAAAAACATCGGATCCAGCCACAGAGCCAGCGCCGCCCAGCCACCGGCCAGCAGCGTGCCCGGTGCCTGGCTGATCACCGCCTGACCCCAGCCGGTTTCGTCGGTACGGTTCTGGCCGCCCCAGTGCAGTGACACGTTGAACAACGCCTCCAGCACATAACGGCTGTGCGCCAGCATGCGAATCGGCGCCAGCAACATGGATACGAAAAGCTCCAGGCACACCGATAAAAGCAGTTTCCAGAAACCGCCGAACCGCCGCCGGCCACCGCTGAGCAGCACATCCGCCACCGCCAGGAACTTCGGGAAGAACAGCAGGAAAAAGGTACTCAGAATCATCGCCACCGCCCAATGCGGGTGCCACTCCGGCCATACCGGAAACATGCTGTTCTGCGGGTCGGGGAAGTAATCAATCGGCCACAGCGTCAGCCGTGTGGCCTCAATGCTGGTAAGCACCAGAAACACGAACCACACCGGCGACGCCAGATAGGAAAGGATGCCGTTAATAAACGCCATACGGTGGGCGAAGCGGATGCGGCGCCCGAAAAACAACAGCCAGATGTGCTGCATGTTGCCCTTGGCCCAGCGCCGGTCACGGGTGAGCTCGTCCACCAGGGTGGGCGGCGATTCTTCATAGCTTTCGTGCAGTTCCGGCTCCATCCACACCTGATAGCCGGCACGCCCCATATAGGCGGCTTCCACGAAGTCGTGGCTCATGATCGAGCCTTTGAACAGGCCGAAACCGGACAGGCGGCGCAGGCCGCAATGCGCCATGAACGGCTCGGTGCGGATGATCGCGTTATGGCCCCAGTAGGCCGCCTCGCCCAATTGCAGCGCGGCCAGGCCGGTGCTGAACAGCGGCCCATAGATACGGTTGGCAAATTGCTGGAAGCGGGCGAACGCGGACTGGGCGTTGATCAACGAGGGGCTGCTTTGCAGAATGCCGATACGCGGGGCCAGTTCCATGTGCCGCACCATACGTACCAGGGTGTCGCCGCCCATCACGCTGTCCGCGTCGAGCACCACCATATAACGGTAGTCGGCGCCCCAGCGGCGCAGAAAATCCGCCACGTTGCCGCTTTTGAAGTTCAGATTGACCGGCCGGTGCCGGTAGAACAACCGGCCCTCAAGCCCCAGCTCCCGGCACAGCGCGTACCAGCCGGCCCGTTCCGCCAGCCAGACGTCCGCGTCGCGGCTGTCGGAAAGAATATAAAAATCGAAGTGGTCCAGTTGCCCGCTGGCGCGTAATGATTCCACCGTGGCGCGTAGGCCAGCCAGGGTGCGGTCCACCGGTTCGTTATAGATCGGCAGCACCAGCGCGGTGCGGGCCAGGGGCGTGGCCGCCAGTGTGGCGGCGTCGTGCCGGCGCGCCAGCGATTGCGGGTCGCCGCCCCGGCGGCGCATGTAAAAACCCAGCATGGCGGTCCAGAACCCCACGGATATCCAGGCGAACAGCAATGCGAACAGCAACACGATGCTTTGTTCCAGCAGATCGCCGCCGTGGTACGGCAACACTGACAGCATGCCGTAGACACCGGCCAGGGTCTGGCCCACCACCAACAGGGTAAGCACCGTACGACGCACCACCGCCACCGCCTTCCAGCGGCCGGTGAGGTCGGGTACCGAATCCGCGTCGCCGGCCTCGTTCATAGCGAATCCGCGTAGTGGACGCTAGCGTGGTGCAGCGGTGGTGTTTGCGGCGGCAGCACTTCCTCCGGCAGCGGAAAAGTGTCGGGCAAACGTTCCATGACCCTCGCCAGCAACCGCTGCTCACCACCCTTTTCCAGCGCGCTATCCACCAAATGCAGCGCGCCCCGTGCCACCTCCGGCGTCACCGTGATGCCGGACAAACGCAAATAGGTCAGCGCCCGGGCCAGCGTTTCTTCCACCTGTTGATACGGCATCAAGGCGCCTCACCCAGAATATCGTTGACGGCGGGAATATCGTAGGACCAGGTTTCGGAGACCGCCTCGTCGTCTTTCTTGAGAAAGGCGCGCAACGCCAGAGGCTGACCTTCCGCCGGCTTGGCCAGGATCGACAACCGCCAGCGGTTCACCGGGCTGAGAAATTCAACAAAATGCTCAATCACTTCGGCGTCGCCGCCGGCGGTCACGGTGCTGGTCACCGGCGCGTCGGCGGGCAGATCCCGCAGCGGCCCGCCCTCGAAATCCACGATCACCCGGTAGGCGCCCTCCACGGTGCCGCCGCCGACCCGGTTGCCGTCGCCGACAAAGGTTCTCTCGGCGCGTGCCCGGTCAACGCCGCTGACCGACGGTCCGCCCACCTTCAAGGAATAATCGAACGACAGCGACTGGCCTTCTCGCACCGGTTCGTCCGGCGTCCAGAACGCCACGATATTGTCGTTGGTTTCGTTGTTGGTGGGCAGTTGCACCAGCACCACTCTGCCCTTGCCCCAGTCGCTCTTGGGCTTCACCCAGGCGCTCGGGCGACGGTGGTAGTTGGCGCCGTAATCCTGGAAATCCTCAAAATCGGTCTGTCGCTGCATCAGGCCGAAACCCTGCACCGATTCGGTCTGGAAGTAGTCCAGCTTGAGGCTTTTCGGGTTCAGCAACGGCCGCCACAGCCACTCGCCGCTGACGCCGTTATGCAGCAGCAGCCCACCGGAATCGTGCACCCGGGGCCGCCACTCACCACGGGGGCGCGCGGTGTTGCCGCCGTAGAAAAACATGCTGGTGAGCGGTGCGATACCCAGCTTTTCGATGTCGCTACGGATGAACAGGCGAGCCTGCACATCCATCACGGTGTTGTCGCCGGTGCGCACATCGAAGCGGTAGGCGCCGGTCAGGCTGCGACCGTCCAGCAGCGCGTAAACCGTCATGCTGTCCGCTTTGGCATCCGGCCGCACCAGCCAGAACTCGGTGAACGAAGGGAACTGCTCGCCGGAGGGCAGCCCGGTATTCACCGCCACACCCCGGGCCGACAACCCGAAGCTGTTGTCGCGGCCCACGGCGCGGAAGTAGCTGGCACCGGCGAATACCAAAAACTGGTTGCGGCTGTCCGGCCCTTGCAACGGATAGGTGAGCTTGAAGCCACCGTGGCCCAGATCCGCGGGGATGCGCTTGGCAAGCTCTTCGTTGGTGTAGTTGTAGTCGGCTTTGTTGTAAGTGATCGGGCGGACGCCCTCGGCGTCGACCTCATGGATCACCACCGGATGCTTGAAGTACAGCCCGGGTGACATAAGCATCACCTGAAAGCGGGCATTGCTTTTGATCCAAAGGCTGTTTTCCGGCTTGAACCGTATGCCCTGGTATTGCTCGTAAGTGAGCTCACGGAGAAAGGCGGGAATCGGCGTCGGCGCCTGGTAGGATTCGTCAGCCAGCGCCCGGGCCTTATCAATCACATCGTCAAATGAGAAAGCCGATGCCGGAAGTGGCAACACCGTAAGGGGCAGCCACAGCATCAGCATCGGCCACCAACGAAAACGCTCCATGTACAAACCCCGCTGCCTGATGTCGACGAGCCTGAACCGGCTCGACGCCGCTATCATCAAACAGATGTTAACCGAGTGACAACCGGGCGGACGGGGATCAACGTCAATAAAGTATAAATTTTCGCAAAACCCGCCCGCGATGCCTTAAAGCAGTGCTTTGGGGGCGGTGATCACGCCGTTGTTATCGGCGTAGACGAACTCACCCGGGCGGAACGTCACGCCGCCGAAGGTGATCTCGATATTCAGCTGGCCTTCGTCGCGGCGCACCGATTTGATCGGCACGCAGCCCAGGGACAGCACGCCGATGTCCAGCTTGGCCAGCTCGTCCACATCGCGGCAGGCACCGTGAATAATGACGCCTTCCCAGCCGTTTTTCACCGCGTTCTCAGCAATCATGTCGCCGATCAGGGCGTTGCGAAGACTGCCGCCACCGTCCACTACCAGCACCTTACCTTTCCCGTCGGTGCCCAAGTGTTCCTTGACGCGGGAATTGTCCTCGAAGCATTTCACCGTGACGATTTCACCACCGAAGGTATCGCGGCCGCCGTAGCTGAACCAGTTCAATCCAGTGACCACGGACACCAGGTCCGCGTTGTCATCGCATAAATCACAGGTGACAAAACTCATCGTCTCTCCTTCTACTTCCGGTTAAACCTGGGGATACTTTTCACGAAACTTGCCGGCGTACACCACGAAGTCACGGAAGCGCACCCGATATACCCCGGTGGCCGGGCCTTCCAGCGCCATGCCCACCAGTGCCTCCGCGACCCGCTCCCCGCTCACCGGCAGCCAGTGCGCGTCGGTCCAGCGGGTGATCGGATCGATGATCTTTGAGAAACGAATCCCGAAGGCTTCCACCGGACGCGGCCGCTCGCGCTCGCCGAGCAGCAAGGACGGCTGGAACAACGCCAGCAGCGGCAGCTTCAACGCCTTCAGCTCCCGCTCTGCCTGGCCTTTGGTGCGCGCATAGAAAAACGGGGAATGCGCGTTGGCATTGACCGCCGACACCATCATAAAACGCTGCACGCCGGCATCTCGAGCCGCACGGCCCACCGCGGAGATCAAGCTCAGATCCACGTCGCGGAACGCTTCCTTGGAGCCGGCCTGTTTCAGGGTGGTGCCCAAAGCGCAGAACACATCGTCGACCTGAAAGAATTCAGTTTCCTTCTCGAATTGCGCCGGCTCCACCACTTTCTCGATCAGTTTCGGGTGGTTGGTCCCCAGCGGCCGGCGCGTCAGCACCCGTACTTCCTGGTAGGCGTCGCAGTCCAGCAGCAGGCGCAAGCAATGCCCGCCAACCAGACCGGTGGCGCCCAACAACAGGGCCCGTCGGCTCATGGCAATTCCCTCTTTTTTGTCATTCGTCGTCGTTACCTTCCCCAGCGGTATCCACGTCGTGGAGCAACCAGCGTCGCAGCACGGTTTCCAGCTCCTGAAGATGCACGGGTTTGGCGAGAAAGTCATCCATGCCGGCGGCCAGACACTTGGCCTGAACGCCCTCGGCGGTGTTGGCGGTGATCGCGATCACCGGGGTGCGGGGGCGCTCCCCGGACCGCTCTCTTTCACGCAGGGTGCGGGTAGCGGTGAAGCCGTCCAGCTCCGGCATCATGCAATCCATCAGGATCAGGTCGAAGGCTTCCTGGTCCAGCAACGCGAGCGCGGTTTCCGCGTTACTCACCGTCTTAACCTGATAGCCGAGCTTGCCCAGCATGCCACGGGTGACCAGCTGGTTAACCTCGTTGTCTTCCACCAGCAGCAAGCGGAA
Organism: Alcanivorax sp.; assembly: GCA_041624875.1. Classification (GTDB taxonomy): domain Bacteria; phylum Pseudomonadota; class Gammaproteobacteria; order Pseudomonadales; family Alcanivoracaceae; genus Alloalcanivorax. Next base: position 1,906 of record JBFJUC010000102.1, on the reverse strand, counting down.
CAGCTTACGGCGTTGGCGCTCCTCCGGGGTCTCAGTGGGCAGATCCGGCACCGGCATCTGGCGCGGCACACCGAGCAACTTGCCCAGCGCGACACGCAGGCCAGTGCGGTGGACCGGCCGCACCAGCACCACCAACCCGTGCTTGTCCACCAGACGCTGCACCGCCGGCTCGCCGCGCTCTTCGATGGCGCAGATCAGCATCAGTTTCATGGGCCGCAGGCCCGGGTCTTCAAGCACGGTGCGGCACAGGTTCAGCGCCGATTCCCGGCGCCCGTGGGTGTCCACCAACAGCAATTCAAACTCACTGTGCTCGCGATGGCCGGCGCGCACCGCCTGCAGCGCCTGATCGTAATCACGGGCGCCCTGGCAGTAACTGCCCAGCGCTTCGAATTCCTCCTGAAGGGAAGCGAGAGAGCCGCTGCTGGTGCCCACCGCCAGGCCCTGCACCTGGCCGACGGCGCCGGCCAGCTTGGTGCTCTCGCTCATGTTGGCCTGCATGCCCAGGCGCACCGTGAACCAGAAGGTGGAGCCCTCGCCGGGGTTGCTTTCAGCGCCGATCATGCCGCCCATGGCGTCGATAAGCCCCTTGCAGACCAACAGCCCGAAGCCCGCGTGACGCACGCTGAAGGCATCCTGGGCACCGGCCAGGAACTGATCCTCGAACAGATGCTTGAGGGTCTCCGTGTCCATACCCTGGCCCTGGTCGCTGACCCGCACCCGCAGCACACCGTCGTTTTCGCCTTCGGCGGTGAAATCCACGTCCAGGCGTATTTCACCCTGATCGCTGAATTTGATCGCGTTGCTGAGCAGATTGGTGAGCACCTGCAGCAGCCGGTCCCGGTCGCCGCGCACGCGCTTGGGCAGCATACGGTCCACCACCGCCGACAGCTCCAGATTCTTGGACTGGGCCATCGGCCCGAAGGCTTCCAGGGTCTGCTCCAAGGCGCCGCGCAGGTCGAAATAATCCGGGCTCAGGGTAATACGACCGGTAAGAATCCGGGAATAATCCAGCACGTCGTCGATCAGGCTGATCATCAGCTTGCCGCTCTGCCCCGCCACCTGCAGGTATTCTTGCTGCTCGTCGCTGAGCCGGGTGTCTTCCAGCAGCGACATCATGCCCATCACCGAATTCATCGGCGTGCGCAGTTCGTGGGCGAGCCGATAGACCAGGCTGAGCTGGATATCGGTGTTGGCGGGCAGATCCCGGCGCCGCTCCCCCGAGCCGCGCCGCTCACGGGTGACCGCGTGCCAGAACAGCTCGTACTGGCCACGATAAAGACGGAACAGATAGAAGGTATAGGACGTCACCAGCAGGCCCAACAGCCACTCCTGCAAGCCGGCGGCGAGAAACAGCGAGGCGATCAGCGGCAGGAACATCAGCAGGATATACACCTGCCGCACCCGCAAACCGGCCATCCAGGAACTGCCCAGCGCGGTGGTCACACCAACGTTGTAAAGAATCACCACGAACACGTTGAAGCCGGTGCCCACCCGCCACACCAGCCAGGCGGGCAACACGCCCCAGACCAAGGCGTGCAGAATCAAACCAAGCGCGAACAGGCGCCGCCAGCGCGCCGGCCCGGCACCGTAGAGGGCGTCGAAGCGCGCCACCAGCCACAGCCGGTAGGCGGTCACCACCACCACGGCGCCGCCGGCGATCAGCGTTTCCAGTTCAAAAGCCCGGTAAACGCCGCCCCAGGCGGTCACCAATGCATAAACCACAAGGGCCGCCAACACCCCCATCAGAGAGTTCTTGGCGGCCCCGTAGTCAACTCGTTTCAGAACCTTGCGATCTTTTCGGTAAATCACCCGTCCACCATCCTCGGACGAAGAAGGCGCTAAAGGTAACACCGTCCAACCGGACAGGCCACTTTACGTTAACGTAAACTTCCCCTAATCTTTTGCG
>JBFJUC010000101.1:0-8555 GCA_041624875.1 Alcanivorax sp. | reverse complement strand
TAGTTGATCACCCGGTCGCGCTTCTCCATGCAGAAGTCGACATCGAAGTCGGGCATGGAGACCCGTTCCGGGTTAAGGAAGCGCTCGAACAGCAGATCGTACTGGATCGGGTCGAGATCGGTGATGTCCATGGCGTAGGCCACCAGCGAGCCGGCGCCGGAACCCCGGCCCGGGCCCACCGGCACCTGGTGCTGTTTGCCCCACTGAATGAAGTCGGCAACGATCAGGAAGTAGCCGGGAAAGCCCATCTGGTTGATGATGCCCAGCTCGAACTGCAGCCGCTGATCGTACTCGGCGCGCCGTTTCGCGTAATCCGGCGCGGCCGGGTCAAGAATGTTCGCAAGGCGCTTTTCCAGCCCCTCCTGGGACACCTTTTCGAAGTACTCCTCCAGGGTCAGGCCCTGGGGGATCGGGAATTCCGGCAGGAAGTTCTCGCCGAGCCGGATGTCGAGCGTGCAGCGGCGCGCGATCTCAACGGTGTTTTCCAGAGCCTCCGGCAGGTCCGCGAACAGCTCCGCCATTTCATCGGCGGTTTTCAGGTATTGCTGTTCGGAGTACTTCCGGGTGCGGCGCGGGTCGTCCAGGGTATTGCCGTCGTGGATGCACACCCGCGCTTCATGGGCCTCGAAATCGTCCCGGTCGATAAAGCGCACATCGTTGGTCGCCACCACCGGAATGCCGAGCTCCGCGGCCAGAGCCACGGTGGCGTGCAGGCACTGTTCGTCGCCCGGGCGTTCGGTGCGCTGTACTTCCAGGTAAAAGCGGTCGCCGAACACCTGCTGGTACTCCCGGGCCCGCTCGCTGGCCTCGGCGGTTTTCTCCGCCACCAGCAGCCGGCCCACGTCGCCGGCGCGGGCGGCGGAAAGCAGGATCAGTCCTTCGTTGAGCTCCAGCAGCCATTCACGGCGAATCATCGCCCGGCCACGGTGTTGGTTACTCTGCCAGGCGCGGCTGATCAACAGGGTCAGGTTGCGGTAGCCGGCTTCGTTCTGCACCAGGCAGCTAAGATAGTACGGCGGGTCTTCCGGGTCGTCCGCCTGCACCCAGAGATCGGCGCCCATCAGCGGCTTGACGCCGGCGCCCATGGCGCCGGAATAGAATTTAATCAGCGCGAACAGGTTGTTCTCGTCGGTCACCGCCACCGCCGGCATACGCTGCTCGACGCAGGCCTTAACCAGTTCCTTAACACGCACGACCCCATCGGCCAGGGAATAGTCGGTGTGCACGCGCAGGTGTACAAAGCGGGGTTCAGTCACTTCCAGCTCCTGTCAGCAATGCCGCCACCGGCGCGAACGAGCGGCGGTGATACGGCAGCGGACCGTGGGTTCTCAAGGCCGCCAGGTGCACCTTGGTGGGGTACCCTTTGTGGCGGTCGAAGCCATATTCCGGGTGGCGCTCGTGCAGCGCCACCATTTCCCGGTCGCGGGCCACCTTGGCAAGGATCGAGGCGGCGCCGATGGCGGGCACGCGCCCGTCCCCCTTGACCACCGGCTGCGATGGGCAGGCGAAACGCGGGCCGCGGTTGCCGTCCACCAGCACCGCGTCGACGCGCAGGGCAAGCGCCTCCACGGCACGCACCATGGCCAGATGGGTGGCGTGATAAATATTCAAGCGGTCGATTTCCTCCGGCTCGGCGCGGCCCAGGGCCCAGCCCAGCGCTTGCTCGCGTATCGCCTCGGCCAGGGCCTCCCGGCGCCGGGCGCTGAGCGTTTTGGAGTCCGCCAGGCCGGGCACCGGCCGGGCCGGGTCCAGCACCACCGCGGCGGTGACCACCGCCCCCACCAGGGGGCCGCGCCCTACTTCGTCGACGCCGGCCAGATGCATGCCCGGGAAGCAATCGAACGTGGACGGAATGAACGGCTCCGCCAGGGCGTACTCGGCGAACGGATCAATGCTCATGGGTTCCCTTACCCGGCGCCAGCAACGCCGCGATGGCGTCGGCGGCCTTGTCGTTGGCACCGCCGCGCAACTGCTGGTGGACCCGGGTGAAATCCGCCTCCAGGGCGGCTACCCGTTCCGGACTATCAAACCAGACCTGGACCGCCTCGGCCAGGGCCGCGCCGGTGAAGGCGTCCTGCACCAGTTCCGGCACCAGCCGTTTACGGCACAGCAGGTTGGGCAGCGCCACGTGCTCGCTTTTCACCAGCCGCGACACGATCGCATAGGTCACCGCACCGAGGCGGTAGCCCACCACCATGGGTTTTTTCAGCAGCAGGCCTTCCAGGGTGGCGGTGCCGGACGCCATCAATACGACGTCGGCGGCGGCCATCACCGTGCGGCTGCGCCCCTCGGTGACGGTCACCGGCAGCGCCGGCGCGGCGGCCAGGGCCGCGCGTATCTGCTCGCCCCGGGCCGCGTTGGCGGCGGGAATCACGAAGCGCAACGCCGGCCGGTCCCGGTGCAGCCGCTGCATGGCGTCCATAAATTCCGGCATCAGTTGCGCCACCTCGCCGCCCCGGCTGCCCGGCAGCACCGCCAGCAAGGGGCCGTCGGCGGCGAGCCCCAGGTCCGCCCGGGCGGCGCCGGCGTCCACGTTCAGCTCGATCATATCCGCCAGGGGGTGGCCGACGAACGCCACCGGCACCCCGTGCTCCTGGTAAAAGCGCGCCTCGAACGGGAACAGAGTAAGCATCAGGTCGATGTCCCGGCGGATGCCCTTGATGCGGCCCTGGCGCCAGGCCCACACCGAGGGGCTCACGTAGTGGACGGTCTTCAGGCCGGCGGCGTGGGCCCGTTTGGCCACGCCCAGGGTAAAATCCGGGGAATCGATGGTAATCACCACATCCGGGCGCCGCGCCAACAGGTCGTCCACCAGCTGGCGGCGCAGGCGAAACAACTCCGGCAGATGGGCGATCACCTCGGTGATGCCCATGACGGACAGTTTTTCCATCGGGAACAGGGAGTGCTGGCCGGCGGCGGCCATGTTCTCGCCGCCCACGCCGATAAAGCGGGCGCCGGGGAAACGCTCACTCAGAGCACCGATCAGGCCGGCGCCGAGCAGATCCCCGGACGCCTCGCCGGCGATCACAGCAATGAGAGGCGCCGGAGAGGAGTTCATAACAGCGCCCTATCAGCGGGTAATGCCGCGCTCCGAAGCGCGCAGGGAGTCCACGAACATCGCCAGTTGCGGGCAGGTCGCCACCTGAGGCTCAAGCTCGGCGAGCGCCTGCTCCAGGGTCAGGCCCTGACGGTAGACGGTTTTGTAGGCGCGCCGCAGGGTGGCCACCACATCCGCGTCCCAACCGCGCCGCCGCATGCCTTCAAAGTTCATGCTGCGCGCGCCGGCCGGGTTACCGCTAACCATCACGAAGGCGGGAATGTCCTTGAGCACCAGGCTGCAGCCGGCGGTCATCGCGTAGGAACCAATGCGGCAAAACTGATGCACGCCGGTCATGCCGCCCAGGATCACGCCGTCGCCGATGTGCACATGGCCGGCGATGCCGGTGGTGTTGGCGAAAATATTGTCGTTGCCGATCATGCAGTCGTGCGCCACATGAACGGTGGCCATCAGCAGGTTATTGTCGCCGATACGGGTCAGGCTCTGGTCCTGAACGGTGCCCCGGTGAATACTGCAATGCTCGCGGATAACGTTGTTATCGCCGATTTCCAGGCGGGTCGGTTCGCCCTTGTACTTCTTGTCCTGGCAGTCTTCGCCCACGGACGCGAACTGGAAAATACGGTTGTTGTTGCCGATCACGGTGGGGCCGTTGATCACCACATGCGGTCCGACCACGGTGCCCGCGCCGATGCGCACCCGGGGCCCGATGATGGAATAAGGACCGACCTGAACGTCGTGGTCCAGCTCCGCCGTCGGATCGATAATGGCTGTGGGATGAATCGCTGCGGGGTGAGTCATTGTTATGCGCTTTTGCCCTGGCGTTTTGGTGTGCTGAAGTATACGCGAGGCCGCCGCCGACAGCGACGGCCCCATCACCGGGTCAGCTCCGCTGCTCGGCCACCAACAGGTCGGACACCGCCACCACCTTGCCGTCCACTTCCGCGCGGCAGGAAAACTTGGCGATGTTGCGTCGCAACGTGAGCCACTCGGCGTGCAGAGTGAGCCGGTCGCCCGGCACCACCGGCCGCTTGAAGCGCGCCTTATCGGTGCCCACCAGAAGGTAAATAAAGCCGTCGGAAGGCTTCTTGTTGGCGGTCACGAAACCCAGAATGCCGGCCGCCTGGGCCAGCGCCTCGACGATCAGTACCCCGGGCATGATCGGCTCATGGGGGAAGTGGCCGTTGAAGAACGGCTCGTTAATAGAGACGTTCTTATAGGCTTCGATGCGTTTGCCCGGCTCGACCGATACCACGCGGTCGACCAGCAAAAAAGGATAGCGGTGAGGCAGATACTCCCTCACCTCATGGATGTCCATCATGATTGTGTTTTCCAAAAGTGACGCTGGCCGCCGCCCGCGGCCGAGCTACTTGGCGTCGCGTTCCAGCTTGAGGACCCGGCGGTAGAGTTCGTCCAGATGCCGAAAACGGGCCACGTTCCGACGGTAACGGTCCTGTTTGTCCACCGGCAGGGCCGACCCGTAGGTGCCCGGTTCAGTGATCGAGCGCGACACCAGCGACATGCCGAGAATCTGCACCTTATCGCAAATTTCCAGATGTCCGGAAATGCCGGCGGCGCCGCCGATCATGCAATAAGAGCCGATGCGGCTGCTGCCGGCGATGCCGACCTTGCCGGCCACCGCGGTGTGATCGCCGATCACCACGTTGTGCGCCACCTGAATCTGGTTGTCCAGAATCACGCCGTCGCCAATCACCGTGTCTTCGATCGCACCCCGGTCAACGGTGGTGCCGGCGCCGATTTCAACGTCGGCGCCGATGCGCACGCCCCCCACCTGGGCGATCTTGGTCCAGCCGGAGGCGGTGGGCGCGAAGCCGAAACCGTCGGCACCCAGGACGCAATTGGCGTGTATGATAGAGCGCGGCCCGATGTGGACACCATGATAAATTGTAACATTTGGCCAGATGCGACAGCCGTCACCCAGGCGACTGCCGGCCCCCACCACGCTGTTGGCGCCGATCACCACGCCCTCGCCCAGTACCACACCCGCTTCGATCACCGCGTTGGGCCCCACCGAGGCCGATGACGGGACCACCGCGTCCTCGGCGACACAGGCCGCCGCATGAACGCCCGCAGCCGGCACCGTGGCGGTGTCGAAAAAGTGGCTGGCCTTGGCGTACGCCAGATAAGGATCCTTCACCACCAGCGCCGCCACCGGACAGACATCCAGCTGATCGGCACGCAGCAGCACCGCGCCCGCACGGCTGGTTTCCAGATGGGCGCGGTAGCGAGGATTGGCGAGAAACGTGAGTTGCGCCGGGCCGGCGGCGCCCAACGTACCCAGCCCAGCGACCTCCAGGTCGCCCGGGCCGTGCAGCTCGGCGCCCAGTTCCCGGGCGAGAACGTCGAGCCTGACCGTCTTCGGTGCTGTTACGGGCATCCGATTACTTCATTGAATTCAGTTGTTTGGTCACGGCCTCGGTGATGTCCATGTCGGACTTCACGTAGACCACCGCCTGGGCGTTCAGCACCATGTCCAGGTTCTCGCGCTCGGCCACGGTCTCCACCGCCTGCTTGAGCTTGGGTTCCATCACCTGAAGGATTTCCTGCTGGCCCTTGTTCAGTTTGCGCTGCGCGGACTGACGCAGATTCTGCAGCTCGATCATTTTCTGCTGACCTTGCGTCTGCAGCTGCCCGCGCTCGTCCTCGCTCATGGTCATGCCTTCTTTCTCAAGACGGCCACGCAGCTTTTCGACTTCACCGCCAAGACGGTCGAGGCGGTTCTGCTCGTCTTGCAGCGAGGCTTCCAGTTTGCCAAAACGGTCCTGGAATTCCTTCGCCTCCTGCAGAGCGCCGATGGGGTCAACCACACCGGTGCGGCCTTCGGCCTGGGCAAAAAGCGGCAACATCAATACAACGGCAAGCAAATATTTTTTCATAATTAACTCCTAGAAAGTTTGCCCCAGGGAGAACTGGAACACTTCCGTGTCATCACCGGATTCATCGTTGATCGGCGTGGCCAGATTGAAACTGAGCGGGCCGATGGCGGTGAGCCAGCTCAAACCGATGCCCACCGAGGAACGCAGTTCGGTGGCGTCGAAGTCCTGCATGATATCCTGTTGCCGGGTTTCGAACACGTTACCCGCGTCCACGAACAGGAAGGTTCGTATGCTGCGCGACTCCGGCGCGAACGGCGTCGGGAAAATCAGCTCAATACTGGCCTCGGTCAGCAGGTTACCACCAATCGGATCGGGATCGGGGTCGGCCACCGAAGAATTGGCGTAGAACAACGCCGGCGAACGCGGGCCCAGCGAGCGGGACTCAAAGCCACGCACCGAACCGATACCGCCGGAATAGTAATTCTCGAAGAACGGCAAACCATTGTCGTCGCCGTAACCGTCGCCGTAGCCCACTTCACCGCGCGCGCGCAGCGTCCAGTTGCGGGTGATCGGGAAGTATTTCTCGCCGTCCCAGCTGGCTTTGTAGAACAGGTAATCGGAGCCGGGCACGGCCGCTTCCAGATTGAAGGTGCTGGACCAGCCCCGGTCCGGCAGGATGCCCCGGTTGAGCGTGCTGGTACGCAGTGAAGCGTTGAACTTGAACTCGTCGAATTCCTCGCCTTCCCGCTGCAGGAAGTCGTCGATGGCCACCGCGATGTAATCACCGCTCTGCACATCGGTGCGCTCGAAAGTGCCGCCGAAACTGAGACGGGAATATTCGGAAATCGGATAGCCGAAGGTCACCGACCCGCCGGAACGGTCCGCCGCGTAGGAGGAAATCCGGGTTTCATCGAAATCGATTTCGGAATGGAACAGGCTGAAGCCGCGGCTCACCCCGTCCAGGGTGTAGTAAGGGTTGTAGTGCGAGAAGCTGTAGGAATCGCGGATCGCACTGCGGCTCAGGGAGAACGACACCCGGTTACCGGTACCGCGGAAATTATTCTGGCTGACGTTGGCGCCGAAGATCGCACCGGACGCATCCGAGTAACCCACGTTGGCGCCGATGGAGCCGGAAGGCTGCTCTTCCACTTCGTACTCCACGTCCACCAGGTCCTCGGAGCCCGGCACGCGCTCGGTATCCGCCTGCACGTTGCTGAAGTAGCCGAGACGCTGCAGACGCTCACGGGACAGATCAATCAACGAGGTGTTGGCCGGCGCGTCCTCGAACTGGCGCATTTCCCGGCGCAGCACTTCGTCCTCGGTTTTGGCGTTACCGACGAAGCTCAGGCGGCGCACATAAACGCGGCGGCCCGGATCGACGAAGAAGGTCACGTCGACGGTGTTGCCGTCGCCGGTTTCCTGCTCCACACCACGCACCTCGGCGAAGGTGTACCCCTCGTTGCCCAGCCGGCGTTTGATCAGATCGCTGGTGTAAGTCACCAGCTGCTGGCTGAACACCTGGCCTTCCTGGAGCACCAGAAGAGGCTTCAGCTCGCTTTCGTCCACCACCAGGTTGCCGGACAGCTTCACGTCGTTGACCCGGAACTGGTCGCCCTCGGCCACATTGACGGTGATCAGCACCCGCTCCCGGTCCGGGGTTACCGACACCTGGGTGGATTCGATCGAAAAGTTGATGTAACCGCGGTCCAGGTAATAGGAACGCAGGCGCTCCAGATCACCGGCCAGACGCTGGCGGGAATATTTGTCGTCGCCCTTGATGAACGACCAGAAGTGCGACGAGCTGAGCTCGAAGTCCTCGAGCAATTCTTCGTCGCTGAACACACTGTTGCCGACCACGTTAATGTCGCTGATGCGCGCGGCCTTGCCTTCGTAAATCTGAATATCCAGCGCCACCCGGTTACGCGGCAACGGCACCACCTCGGTACTGATGTCGGCGCCGTAGCGCCCCTGGGCGATGTACTGCCGCTCCAGCTCCCCGGAGATCGCCTCCAGCGTGGAGCGCTGGAACACTTCGCCTTCGGCCAGGCCCGCTTGGGTAAGGCCCTTGCGCAGGTCCTCTTCCTCGATCTGTTTGTTACCTTCCAGATCGATACGCGCGATGCTGGGGCGCTCGGCCATCACCACCACCAGCTCATCGCCGTCGCGGCCGAGCTGCACGTCTTCATAATCGCCGGTGGCGAACAGCCGCTTGACCGCCTGCACCACATCGTTCCGGTGGACGGTGTCGCCGGGCTGAATCGGCAGCTCCGCGTAGACGCGCTCCACCGGGATCCGCTGCAGGCCCTCGACGCGGATATCGCGCACCTCGAAGGGCAGCGCGCCGCCGCCGCTTTGCGCGCCAACGGTCACCGGCGAAAGGATAAGAACCAGGGTCAGAGCCCCGCTGAGCAGGGTTTTAGTGGTGTTTCCGAAATTCATGAAAACTGTCGCACCAGGTCGTTATAGATGGCCAACAACATGAAACTGACCACCAGCGTCAACCCGACACCCTGAGCGGCGACAATAAACCGCTCGGGCAGGCTGCGCCCGCGAATCATTTCAATGATGCCGAAGAGAATCCAGCCGCCGTCCAGCATCGGTATCGGCAGCAGGTTGATGACCCCCAGAGTAATGCTCAGGTAAGCCAACAGCATAAGAAAACT
>JBFJUC010000100.1:0-8595 GCA_041624875.1 Alcanivorax sp. | reverse complement strand
CTGATTCAGACCTATGGCATCTTCCTGATCGCCTTCGTCGCCGCCCGCTGGCTGCGGTTGCCGCATAACGTGGCCGGTCCGGCCTGCCTGATCGGCACCTCCAACTTCTTCGAGCTGGCGGTGGCGGTGGCGATCAGCCTGTTCGGGCTGTCTTCCGGGGCGGCGCTGGCCACGGTGGTGGGCGTGTTGGTCGAGGTGCCGGTGATGTTGTCGCTGGTGGCCATTGTTAACCGCACCAAGCATTGGTTTGGGGACGGCGGTTAACAGTGAATAGTGAACAGTTAATAGTTAATAGCTAAAACCAAAAGCGTTGAAGTCATAGCGATGAAAAATCTTTTTAATCTCGACAACAAGGGCTTCCAGGTTCCCGGCGTTGAGCGCGTGTTCCAGGATCCGCCATCCAGTCACAAACCCCGGATTCTGTTGCTTTACGGGTCTCTGCGGGGGCGTTCGTTCAGCCGCCTGGTGGTGGAGGAGGCGGCGCGGCTGCTGGAGGCCATGGGCGCCGAAACCCGGATATTTGATCCGCGCGGCCTGCCGCTGCCGGACGCCGAGCCGGCCGAGCACCCCAAGGTCCAGGAGCTGCGCGAGCTGGCCCAGTGGTCCGAGGGCATGGTCTGGTGCTCGCCGGAGCGCCACGGCGCCATGACCGGCATCATGAAGGCGCAGATCGACTGGATACCGCTGTCGCTGGGCGGCGTGCGCCCCACCCAGGGCAAGACTCTGGCGGTGATGCAGGTCAGTGGCGGCTCCCAGTCCTTCAACACCGTCAATCACCTGCGCGTGCTGGGCCGCTGGATGCGCATGGTGACCATCCCCAACCAGTCGTCGGTGCCTAAGGCGTTCCTGGAATTCGACGACCACGACCGCATGAAGCCGTCCCCCTACTATGATCGTATAGTCGACGTCATGGAGGAGCTGGTGAAATTCACCCTGCTGGTACGCGATCGCAGCGACTATCTCACCGACCGTTACTCCGAACGTAAGGAGAGCGCGGAAGAGGTTTCCCGCCGGGTGAACCAGCGCGCCATGTGATCCGCCACCGTTTTACTGAAAGGGGAAGTCATGCCGTCCAATACGCTGTCACGCTTCCCCTTGGCGGTCATTGTCACCGCCCAGTTTCTGGGCACCTCACTGTGGTTCAGTGTCAACGGCGTAGGCTTGTCCCTGGGCCAGGAGCTGGGGCTCACCGAGGCTGACCTGGGGCGCCTCACCATGGCCACCCAGGCCGGCTTTATTCTCGGCACCCTGGGGCTGGCGGCCACCGGCCTGGCCGATCGCTTCCGCGCCAGCCGGGTGTTCACGGTGGCGGCGATACTGGGCGCGCTGGTGAACGGCGCCTTCGTGCTGGTGGCCTGGCAGCCGGCGGCGGCGCTGATGATGCGCTTCGCCACCGGGCTCTGTCTGGCCGGTATTTACCCCCTGGGCATGAAACTGGTGATCAGCTGGACCCCACGCCACACCGGTGCCGCCCTGGCCTGGCTGGTGGGCATGCTGACCCTGGGCACCGCCGTGCCGCACCTGTTGCGTGGCGCCACCCTGGGGCTGCCCTGGCAGTGGCCACTGCTCACCGCGTCCGCCCTGGCGGTCGTCGCGGCGCTGTTGATCCGTGCCTTGGGCGACGGCCCCCATCTGCCGCCGCCCGGCGAAAAAAAGCCCCTGCGCGAAGGCTTCGACGCTTTCGCCAGTGGCGATTTCCGCGCCGCCGCCCTGGGCTACTTCGGCCACTGCTGGGAGTTGTATGCGTTCTGGACCCTGACCCCCCTGCTGGTGGCCCGGGAACTGCAGCGCCTGGGCGCCGGCGAGGCGCTGGTGCCCTGGCTGGCGTTCCTGGTGATCGCCTTGGGGCTGGCGGGCTGTGTTTATGGAGGTCGTGTCAGCCGCCGGCGCGGTAGCCTGTGGGTGGCGCGGGCGGCGCTGGCCGCGTCCGGCCTGCTGTGCCTGGTCTATCCGCTGCTGGGAAGTCTGTCCCCTTTTCTGTTACTGGCGCTATTGCTGCTGTGGGGTTTCATGGTGATCGCCGATTCGCCGCAGCTTTCCGCCCTGGCGGCCGCCACCGCGCCCCGGGACAGAGTGGGTTCCACCCTGGCGGTGATGAACGCCATCGGCTTCGCGCTCACCCTCCCGGCGATCTTTCTGGTGTCGGAATTCTGGGTGGCGCTGGATTTGCGGGTGGCCTGGCTGTTGCTGCCGGGGCCGGTGGTGGGGCTGTTCTATCTTTGCCGGACGCGGCTATAGCTGGGATTCCAGCGCCACCGCCACATTGTCCGTGTCGTCCCCCAGCCACAGTTGTCCGTCCTGGATCATGGCGTTCAGGCGCATCTGGCGATGAGCCAGAGCCGCCAGCGCGGCTTCCGTTTCCGGCATTACCCGCAACACCGTGAGGTTATCAAAGCGTTCCAGCTTGCGGCCGAGGGCCTCACGCCAGGCCAGCGGTGCCTGGCGACCGTAGGTATAAACCACCACCGCATCGGCCAGGCCGCAAGCTTTGCGCAAACGCTTCTCGTCGGGCATGCCCAGTTCGATCCACTCTTCCAGGGTGCCGTTGGGGTGATGCCGCCACAGATCCGGCTCGTCCGTGGACGAGAGTCCCCGGGTGAAGGCGAGGTCCTCATCAGCGTGGCGGGCGAAGGCCATCAACCGCAGCATCATGCGCGCCTCGGTTTCGGACGGGTGCAGCGCCACCGTCAGGTTGTGGGTGGCGTAGTAGTCCCGGTCCATATCCGAAACGGTGAGCTCGGCTTTGTAGATGGTGGCGGTGAGGGCCATGGCATAGCTCGCTTTTCGTTATAGCAACGCCCAGACACCGAAGGCGATGAACAGGGCCGCGCTGATCCGATGGGCCCAGGTTTCGAGCCGCTCGCCAGCGAGGCGGTGGGCCACCCAGATCACCGGCAGGTTGGCGGCGATCATACCCGTGGTGGTACCCAGAAGCACGGGCCAGAATTCCTGAAAACGCACCGCCAGGGCCACGGTCGCCACCTGGGTCTTGTCGCCGATCTCGGCGATGAAGAACAGTATCAGGCTGGTCAGGAAGGGGCCGAATCGAAACCGCTCATCCACGCCCTCGTCCTGGTCCGGGATCAGCATCCACAGGCCCAGGGCGATGAAGCTGCCGCCCAGAATCCAGGTCAGCCAGTCCGCCGGAATGGCGTCGGCCAGCCACTCGCCGAACCAGGCACTGAGACCGTGGTTGAGCAGAGTGGCGATGATGACGCCGGCGAGAATCGGCCAAGGCTTACGGAACCGGCACACCAGCGCCAGCGACAGTAATTGGGTTTTGTCACCGATTTCGCCGATGGCGACCAACAGGGCGGAAGAAAGAAAAGCGTCCAAAGGAAAGCCTTACAGGGGCGGGACCGAACGATTACCAGAGACATTGCCCACCGATCCCGCCCCCGCGGAATGCAGACAATGTCTCAGGTCTCGTCGATCCATCCGCCGGTGCGGCGGAGGACACGGCCACCATGCGCATTGAGGCGCAAATATGTTGACGACCGCCCCGGGTGGGAACCCGGGTGACTACTCCCCCAAGACGGCGGAAACCATAGCCGCGGTAAGGATTTAAATCAAGCGCCGAACAGCCGCCCCGGTGGGCTGTGCCGGTGACGGTTTGATGTGTATGTTGTGAACATGCGATAGGACAGAGTGGGTGCAGTGTCGACATCAAAAAAAGAGGCGTCCTCGGACCGCTATCACCACGGTGATCTGCGCCGTGCGTTGGTGGACGAGGCTCTGATATTGCTGGCGGAAAGCGGTGACGGCGGCTTCAGCCTGCGCGAGCTGGCCCGGCGGGTGGGCGTGACCGCCAACGCCAGCTACCGGCACTTCGCAAACAAGGATGCGCTGCTGCAGGCACTGGCGTCGGAGGGGTTCCGGCGCCTCAGCGCCGCCCAGCGCGCCGCTGAGGCCCAGGCGGCGGACGAGCAAAAATTGCTGGCCGGGGGGCGCAGTTATATCCGCTTCGCCCACGCCAACCCGGCGCTGTTCCGGTTGATGTTCAGCGTTATCCCGTCGCACCGCCGGGACGGGGAACTGCGCGATGCCTCGCAGGCCGCGTTCGAGACGCTGCGCCAAGCGGTGGCCCGTGGCTGGCCCGGGGGTGCCCCGGACCCCGCCAGCGTGACCCGTGCGGCGCTGCGCGCCTGGGCGCTGGTGCACGGATTGGGCCAGCTGCTGCTGGACGGCCAGCTGGACTGGCTGGAGGAGGATCCGCTGGGGCTGGCGGAGGCGGTGCTGGCGGACACCGTCTAGCGGTATACTGCCGGCCCACGTCAGGAGAGCCCCATGAGCGACGACCGCTTCCTCGATATCGAAACCAAGTTGGCCTACCAGGAAGATCTGGTGGCCAGCCTCAATCAGATCGTCAGTGCCCAGCAGCGTAAGCTCGACGAGCTGGAAGCCGCCTACCGCAAACTGGTGGACCGAGTGGTGGAACAGAGTGAGGAGCTGGCCGCTTTGCGCATCGAGGACGCCCCGCCACCGCACTATTAAAGCGCCGGCGTTTAGCCGCTGGCGAGGGCGGTGGGCTTGCTGACCAGCCGGCTGGCGGGGAAATGGCAGGTGAAGTTGCTGCCGCTGCCCAGTTCGCTTTTGATTTCCAGCCTGCCGTTATGGCGGATCATTACGTGTTTGACGATGGCCAGCCCCAGGCCGGTGCCGCCGGTCTGGGTGACGCGGCTGTTGTCCGGGCGGTAAAAGCGCTCGGTGAGACGGGGAATGTGCGCCGGGTCGATGCCAATGCCGTTGTCGCGCACGGAAAAATGGGCGCCGTCCGCGTCCTGCCACCAGTGAATCCGGATCTCGCCGTCGGCGGGGGTGTATTTCACCGCGTTGATGATCAGGTTGCCGAAGGCGCTTTCCAGCTCCGCCGGGTTGGCCACCAGGCGGGCGTTTTCCGGCACATCCAACTCGATGCTCTGATGCTTCTCCGGCGCCAGCGCCAGGGCGCTTTCGCGCATGCGCTGCAGCATGCCGTGTACCGCCACCGCTTGCTGCAGGTTGTCCGCCTCGGTGTTTTCCAGGCGTGACAGCAGCAACAGGTCCTGCACCAGGGCCTCCATGCGCTGGCTCTGGGCGTCCATTTGCGTCAGCGCCCGGCGCAGCCGGCTTTGCTCCTCGGGTACCGTGTCGAGCAGCGTTTCCAGGTAGCCCTTGAGCACCGTCAGCGGCGTTTTCAGTTCATGGCTGACGTTGGCCACGAAGTCCTTGCGCATTTGCTCCAGATGATGAATGCGGGTCACGTCGCGGGCCAGAATCAACTGGTCGCCGACGCCGAACTCGGTGATGCGCAATTGCAGAACGCGGTTGTCGTCCACCGGCGACGGAATCTCCAGCGGTTCGCGGAAATCGCCCTTGCTCAGGTAGTCGGCGAAACGCGGATGGCGGATCAGGTTGGTAAGCGGCTGGCCCAGGTCCTTGTCGGCGCGGAAGCCCAGATGCCGGCCGGCGGCGTGGTTCCAGTATTCCAGGTAGCCGTGTTGGTCGATCAGTACCACCACGTCTTCCAGAGCGTTCACCGATTGCTGGGCGCGCACGATGATGCCCTGCAGGTTGTCCTGGGCGCGCCGTTCTTTCTGAAAGAGGTGTTCGAGACGGGTGTAGAACTCACCCCAGAGGCCGACACTGTCCGGCGGTTCGGTGTGTTCCTCGCGCACCAGCCAGGCGTACAGCGCGAACAGCTGCCGGGTGCTCCAGATGATGTACAGCGACAGGCCCGCCACCAGCGGCCAGATGCTGCGCAATGCCAGGCAAACGGCCAGCGACACCGTCACCAGAATGACGATGCGATTCACTTCCTTGCCGAGACTGGCTTTCATGCCCGCCGGATCTTTCATTCACCGTCCTTCCGGCTCCGCTGGTCCGCGTCGCGGACCCGATCATTATGACGCCTGACTGGATTTCACCGAGAACCGGTAGCCGGTCCCGCGCACCGTCTGAATGAAACCATCGAAACCGTGCGGCGACAACGCCTTGCGCAAACGCCGGATGTGCACGTCGATGGTGCGGTCTTCCACGTAGACGTTGGCGCCCCACACCTGATCCAGCAACTGGGTGCGCGAGTACGCGCGCTCCTGGTGGCTCATAAAGAACTCCAGCAGGCGATATTCCGTGGGCCCCATGTCCACCGGGTCGCCGTTGGCGCTGATGCGGTGGCTGACCGGGTCCAGACACAGGCCTTCCACGTCGATGGCTTTCTCCGCCGCCACCACCGAGGTGCGGCGCAGCACCGCCTTGATGCGCGAGATCAGCTCACGGGTGGAAAACGGCTTGGTGATGTAGTCGTCGGCGCCCACGTCCAGGCCCTGGATTTTATTGTCCTCTTCGCTCTTCGCGGTAAGCATGATGATCGGCACTTCGGCGGTGGCGTCCTCGCGCTTGAGGCGCCGTGCCAGCTCAATGCCGCTCACCGACGGCAACATCCAGTCCAGCAGCACCAGGTCCGGTCGCTCGTCGACAATGTATTCGTGGGCGCGCTGGGCGTTGTCCGCTTCCAGCACGTCGAAATCCGCCAGCTCCAGTGCCACCGCCACCATTTCGCGGATCGCCGGTTCGTCGTCAACAATCAGAATTCGATTACGGGACATGGCTTATTCTCAGGGGTTGCCCATTTAAGTGCCCCTATTACATTGCCTTTTTATGACATGATGATGACAACTTTGCACGCTTGCGGCGGCGTTGCCGCCCCCGCCGCGCTGTGTCACAGGCTGGGAGCGGCCACCAGGTAGTGAAAATAAAGTCCCGCGAACACGCTGGCGCCGGCCCAGTGGTTGCTGAGGAAGGCGTGGAAGCAGGGCCAGGCCTCACGGTAACGGATGCGCCACTGCTGATGCGCGAAGCCCGCCGCCATGCCGGCCAGGCCCAGATACCAGGGCCAGGTGAAGCCCAGGCGCTGGCCGAGCACCCACAGCGCCACCAGGGTCAGTACCTGCAGCGCGCCGACCATCGCCTTGTCCAGATCGCCGAACAGGATAGCGGTGCTTTTGATGCCCACCTTCAGGTCGTCTTCCCGGTCGCACATGGCGTACTCGGTGTCATAGGCCACGGTCCACAGCAGGTTGGTGGTGAACAGCAGCCAGGCGATTTCCGGCACGCTTTCGGTCTCGGCGGCGAACGCCATCGGGATCGCCCAGCTGAACGCGGCGCCCAGGAACAGCTGCGGCAAGTAGGTGAAGCGCTTGGTGAAGGGATACAGCACCGCCAGCCCCAGGCCGCCGAACGACAGCACCAGGGTGAAGCGGTTCAGGCACAGCACCAGCCCCAGCGCGATCAGGCCCAAGGCCGCGAACAACATCAGCGCCTGGCGGGCCGACAGCGCGCCGGTGGCCAGCGGCCGCCCCCGGGTGCGCGTCACATGGCCGTCGAAGTCACGGTCGGCGAAATCGTTGATCACGCAGCCGGCGGCACGCATCACGAACACCCCCAACACAAAAATGACGATGTGTTTGAGGCTGGGGGTGCCGTCGCCGGCGATCCACAGCGCCCACAGGGTGGGCCACATCAACAGCATGCTGCCGATCGGTCGGTCCAGGCGCATCAACTGGATCCAAGGCCAGAGAGCGGGGTAGCGGTGTTCCACGAAAGCCAGCATAGGCGTCCTCAGCGATCCCTTTCCTCGACCCGCCGCCACAGCGCGGGCAAAAAGTGCTCGGCCACCAGCAAGGGCTGGCCGCGCTTGATGAACCGGGATTGTCGCCCCCAGCAGGGCGTCTGGCCAGAGGGGGCGGCGCCATAACGGACCCACACCCGGTCGCGGCGCGCCATGGGACGCTGATACAGCTCACTGCCCAGCGAACGGCTGCCCATGTGGCCCAGGCCGCGATTGGGCCCGCGCAAGCTGGCCAGTGGCAGCACGCTGCGCGCCTCCACCATGGGCTGTTCATCGACCAGCAAAGTGACCTCTCGCACCAGGGCGCGGCCACGGCCGATGCGGCCCAGCAGCTGCTGCTCGGCGAGGGTGGGGCGCACAATGCGGTCTTCACGGGGCACCACCCGGAAAGCGCCGTACAGGCGCAGGCGGGCGGTCAGGGAGCCGGGATCGGCCAGCCAGTCGCGTACCAGGGGCGGCAGGCTGAGTTGTTCCTGGGGACGCCAGCGGGCGTCGGCGCGCATTGCGGTATCGGGCATGGGGACTCGCTGTGCTCGCGCCCTGGGCGCGGGTTCTCAAGCGCGCGACTATGGCCCATGAAGCGCGGATCGGCAAGACGCCGGCCGTGGCGCAACGCTACCATTATCCGCTGTCATTGATTTTTCACGCGCCCGTGGCTACGTTAGCGGCCCCTGGAAGGGCCCACCGGGCCCGGCTTCCCCCGACCAGACGAGGTTCAGCATGAAAAAATGGGAATGTGTGGTTTGCGGCTTTATTTACGACGAGGAAGAAGGCCTGCCTGAGGAAGGCATCGAACCCGGCACCAAATGGGACGACATTCCCGAAGACTGGGTGTGCCCGGACTGCGGTGTTGGCAAAGAAGACTTCGAGATGGTGGAAATCTGAAACAGGACACTCCCATGAATCCAATCGTGATCATCGGTTCCGGTCTGGCCGGCTTCAACACGGTCAAGGAATTCCGCAAGCTGGATAAAGAGACGCCGGTG
>JBFJUC010000099.1:0-8628 GCA_041624875.1 Alcanivorax sp. | reverse complement strand
GGCCACGACGGCCATTCCGCGATCGTCGCCCACGACTGCGACCTGTGCGTGCAGGGCCACGGCCTGGTGGGCGTGCCCTCCCTGTTCACGCCGCCACCGGTACTTCCCGACACCACCACGCCGCCGGCCGACGTCAGCCGTCCGGCGGCGGTGACCCCGAACAAAATCCATCCGGCGCGCGCGCCACCCCGCTTCTCCTGAATTCCAAGCACTGACTTCCCTTACCGGGACCGGTCCTGGCGCTGCGCCAGGGCGGCCCGTGGTTGTATTCAGGAGACAACATGAAACGCTTTACGCCCCCCATGGCGGCCGCCACCGTGGCCGCCATGGTCTGGTCCGTGGCGCCGGCCGCCGAGCCCGCGTCCACTAAGACTTCCGACCGCCGGCTCGACGCCGTGGAAGTGTCCGCCCTGCCGCTGGGCAGCGACGCCAACCTAACGCCGGCGTCCTTCGACCTGCTTGAAGACCAGCTGCTGTTCCAGCAAAGCGAAGCCACCCTGGGCGATACCCTGGACGGCCTGCCCGGCGTGCACGCCGACACCTATGGCGGCGGCGCCGGTCGACCGGTGATCCGCGGCCAGACCGCGCCCCGCGTCAGCGTGCTGTCCGACGGCGCCCAGCTGTTCGACATGTCCACCATCTCGCCGGACCACGCCACCACCGTGGAACCCATGCTGTCGCGCAAGGTGGAAGTGCTGCGCGGCCCGTCCACCCTGCTGTATGGCGGCGGCGCCATCGGCGGCGTGGTCAACGTGCTCGATAATAAGATCCCCACGCGCATGCCGGATCGTCCGGTGGAAGGCTTCGTTTCCGCGCGCGGCAACACCGTGGCCGACGAACAGGCCGGCGCCGTGGGGCTCACCACCCGCGCCGGCGACCATATCGCCATCCATGTGGAAGGCGCGCGCCGCGACGCCGACAACTACGAGGTGAACGGCTTCACCGAACAGGAGATCGACGGCACCTGGGCGGAAAGCAACAACGCCAGCCTGGGCCTGTCGTGGATCGGCGACCGGGGCTATCTGGGGGTCGCCTACTCCTACCGGGGCGACCTCTACGGCCTGCCCGGTCACAGCCACGAGTTCGAGGACTGCACCGCCAACGGCGCCAGCCTGGATTGCGGGGGAGGCGGCCACGACCACGAACACGAACACGGCGAGGAAGAAGCGCCCTTCGTGGATCTGGACAGCCGTCGGGTGGACCTGCGCGGTGAATACCGCCAGCCGTTCGACGGCGTGGAAGCGGTGCGCCTGCGCGCCAGCCACACGGACTACCGTCACCACGAGATCGAGGAAGGCAACATCGGCACCACCTTCCGCCACCGGGGCGTGGACGCCCGTGTGGAAGCGGAACACGCGCCCATCATGGGCTGGCGCGGCACGGTGGGCACCCAATTCACCGACGGCCAGATCGAAACCACCGGCGAAGAAGGGCTGCTGCCGAAAACCGACACCCGGGTGGCGGCCCTGTTCGCCGTGGAACGCTACCGCTTCAACGATCAATGGCAGCTGGAGACCGGTGCCCGCTACGAGCACCAGGACCTGGACCCCGATGACGCCCAGCGCCCGCTGCCCTCGGTGAGCGATTCCGCCACCTCGATTTCCGGCGCGCTGACCTGGGCGTTCCGGCCGGCTTACACCGTGTCGCTGTCGCTGGCCCGTTCCCAACGTTTGCCGCAGACCCAGGAGGTCTACGCGCGCGGCGTGCACCTGGCCACCAACACCTATGAGTGCGGCTTGCTGTCCGACAGCTTCACCTGCGGTGGCGACGCCAATAACGCCGACCTGGAGACCGAGACCTCGCATAACGTGGGGCTGAATCTGCGCAAGGTGCAAGGTGATCTGACCTTCGACATCGGCGTGTTCCACAACCGTGTGCAGAACTACATCTACGCCCGCACCCTGGATCAGATCGAGGAATTCCGCCTGATCAAGTACAGCCAGGAAGACGTGGAGTTCACCGGTGCCGAAGCGGAAGCCACCTACCAGTGGACCGACCGCGTCTCCACCACCGCGTTCGGCGACACGGTGTACGCGCAGTTCGAGGATAACGGCGACGAGCTGCCGCGCATCCCGGCACATCGGCTGGGCGCGCGCCTCAACACTTACTGGCGCGCCTTCGACGCGGAGCTGGAGTTTTATCGGGTGTTCGCCCAGGACCGCATCGCCGGTTTCGAAACCCGCACGGCGGGCCACGACATGCTCAACGCCACGGTGAGCTACACCTTCACCGGCAACCCCCAGTACAGCGTCTTCCTGCGCGGCAGCAATCTGCTCGGCGAGGAAGTGTGGAACCACGCGTCGTTTCTGGCGCGCACGGTACCGGAACCCGGTCGTAACCTGACCGCCGGCGTGCGCCTGACCTTTTGACGCGAACCATCCACAGCAAAAAGACAATGGAGAGATCCGCATGAAACGCTCATTTTTTTCCACCGGCGCCGCCTTGCTGGCGGCCTCGGTGCTGCTTGCCGCCTGTAACAACGACACCGGCAGTACCGAACTGCCTGGCGGCGAAGACGACCACGACCACGATCACGACCACGGCGCCGAAAGCGCCGGCCGGCTGGTGTTCACCCACGCCGACGGCAACAACTCCCGGGTTTATGTCCACGATCTGGAAAGCCAGTCCACCCTGGCGGACTTCGCCCTGGTGCACCCCGCCACGGCGGTCTACAGCAGCCCGGAACATCGCTATGCGGTGATCCTGCAACGGGACAACGATCAAGTGGAATTCCTGGATGGCGGCGTCTACCGGCATGACGACCATATCGACGAGGACGCCCCATCCATGCTGCCGTTCGTCCTGTCCGGCGTCCGGCCCACCCACTACCGGGCCCACGACGAGCAGGCCGCGCTGTTCTTCGACGGCGACAGCGGCACCGCCGTGCTGAGCCAGTTCCACCTGTTCAGCGACGAGAGTCTGGAAAGCGGCGGTACCCTGGCCCACCAGACCCTGGACACCGCCCATCACGGCATCGCCGAGCCCCTCGACGGCCTGGTGCTGGCCAGCCACGCCGCCGCCAGCGGCGATTCACCGGACGGCATCATCGTGTTCGAGCTGCACGGCGACCACTTCCATGGCGAAGGCGAGCTGGCGACCGCCTGCCCGGGCCTGCACGGCGGCGCCTCTAACGGCACCTTCTCGGTGTTCGGCTGCAACGACGGCGCCCTGGTGGCCGAACTGCATGGCGATCACTTCCACGACGCCAAGATCGCGGTGGCGGAACGCCTGGCCACGGTACTGGGCCACACCGATGTGGCGCAGTTTGCCGCGTTCTCCTACCCCGGCGGCAATCTCTATGCGCTCGACCCGGAGGCCAGCACCGCCACGCAGGTGGACTGGCGTGACGGTGCCGTGGACGGCGCCGGTGACCCGGTCACCCCGCTGGCGCAGCATTTCGATGCCCACGGCGAGCACCTGTTGATTCTGGACAGCAACGGCGACCTGCACGTACTGGAAAGCGACGACTGGAGCCACCGGGGCAGCATCACGGTGCTCGACAGCGTACCCGCCACCGGGCCCGCCCCGGCGCTGGCGGTCAGTGGCGCCGGCGATCAGGCGTTCGTCAGCGACCCGGCGGCGCCGGCGATCCACATCATCGACCTGGAAGCCCTGAGCCTGGAAACGGTGCCTGTGGCATTCCCGCCCACCGGGCTGGCCTGGACCGGTGTTGGCGAGGCCCACGACCACGACGGCACCGGCGAAGATCACGACCACGACCACGATCACTAACGCCCTCCGCCCCGGCCTTCCGGCCGGGGCTTTGCGCGTCGCCTTGCGCGCGTCTTTTCACTACAATGCGTCCACGGACAGCATCCCTAGAAACCATCCGCAGTAATGACCGGAGCACCCATGAAGCCTTTCCTGTTAGCCGCGAGCCTTGCGCTTCCCCTGACCGCCCTGCCGATCGCCGCCGGCGCCGCGGGCTTCGCGGGCATCGATATTGTCAGCAGCGAAATCGAGCCGGACGACGGCGGCAGCGCCGACCCCTCTGCGCTGCAGTTCAAATTCGGCACCTGGATTAACCGCAATGAAACCCTCGGTGGCGAGCTGCGCCTGGGCCTGGGCATTGATGAAGACGACCTGGGTCGCGGCACCGATGTGGAAATCGACCGCTACTACGGCGCCTATTTCCGTGGCCAGTTCCCCAATACCCTGCCGGTGCGCCCCTATGGCCTGATCGGCCTGACCCGCATGGAAACCACCGAGAACTTCGCCGCCGGCGGCTCCAGCGGCGAGAACTATTCCGGCCTGTCGATCGGCCTGGGCGCCGACGTGAGCCTGACCGACGTGGTCTTCGTCAGCGTGGAATACATGCGCGCCGTGGACAGCGGCGGCGACGAAGTCACCAACCTGTCCCTGGGTCTGAACGGCCGCTTTTGAGCCTTCCCCCGGCCCGGCCACCCGGGCACAAAAAAAGCCGCGCTGAGCGCGGCTTTTTTGTAGCGGCCTGCGGTTCCGCTCAGGGAATCGGCAGGTAGCCGCCCTCCACTTCCTTGGTGGCGATGGCCACCGCGTTGTGGGCATGCAGGCTTTCCAGGTGGTTCACACGCAGCCAGAAATCCTGGTAGCAGGGCTGACCGTCCAGCGCGCGCTTCAAGCGCCGCGCGGAATCCTCGCAGAACATCAGATTCTGGCCGTGGAGCTTAGCGAATTCCTGCTCGTCGACACGCTTCACGGCAGTCTGCACCGGCGTCTTGAGCGCCCCTTCGATGGAATCGATCAGAGCGGTGATCGGGAACGCCTCGTCGCAGTCGGTGTCCAGAACCACCCGCACCTGCGCCACCGAGCGCTGGCTGTGCGGCGTCGCCATGATGCCTTCCTCGGTGCCGAGCCACTCGAACACCTTCTCCATGTCCACGGCGCCTTCGCCTTCGAAGTCCTTACGGAACTGTTCCTGAATCAGCTGCCGGGCCAGCGCCGCGGAGCACGGGCAGGTAGAGGAATAGGGCACTTCCACCGCCAGCTCCATGCGCATGCCCTCCGGGGCCAGGGTCGCCTTGATGGTCACCGGGTAGCTCTTCCAGCCGGAATAACTGCTTTTCAGCGCCGGGCGACGCATGGAGTATTCGAAATCGAACTGCACGAAGCCCCGGTCGCTGAGCCCTTCGTGGGAGTCGAGGAAATTCTGCAGCAGCTTGCGGATCGAATAGGCGCTTACCGAATGATCACCGAAGGTTTCCTCCAGCATCAGGTAAAGCCGGGACATGTGAATGCCCTTGGCGTCCGGGTTAGACAGGTTCACATAGGCCTGGATCGACGTGCTCACCGGGCGCTCGCCGGCCAGCGTATCGCTAATGCGGGCCGGCAAGTGAATCTCGCTCATGCCCACCCAGTCCAGGGTGCTGTGAATGTGTTCCACCATCGAGTTGGTTGCCACATCGGGCATCGACTTGGTGGTGTCCGAACTGCTTTCGCGCGTCATGGAAATCTCCGTAAGGACGATCGGAGCGCGGAATGGCGCTGAACAGGTGCCGGGACGCAGAATGGCGCCCACCGAATCGCTAGCGATGGCGACCTGTCGATATCGTCCGATCACTCAGGGGCGCAGAGTGTAGCAGAAACCGTCCGGCAAATAGACAGACCGGAACGACGGGATTGGCGATAAAAGCGACAGCCCGGGGCTATCGGCGAGAGGCCCCGTCATAGGGGCGTTTCGTCGTCCTCGGGGCGCCCCACCAGCGCCTGGAAGCGCTCCATTTCGCGCAGCGGCACGAACATTTCCTCGGCGCGGGCGTGCTGGCGCAGGGCCGCGGAGATCGCCACCGCCTGGCGCAGGTCGCGCAGGGCGTTCTCGGTCTCGCCCAGGCCGGCCCAGGCGCAGGCGCGCTGGTAGAGGGCGTGGGCATTGTCTTCGTCCACCTCCAGCACCCGGTCGCACAGGCTCAGGGCCCAACGCTGCTCGCCCAGCTCCAGGGCGGCGTCGGCCTTCCAGGCCAGCGCCTCCGGGTCGTCCGGGCGCAGCTCCAGGATTCGATCGTAGAGCTCGATCTTCTCCTTGTAACTGGTTTCCTTGGTGGCTTTCAGCCACAGGCTGTGAATCTCGTTGGTGCGCTCGATCTCTTCCTGGTTTTCCGTAATGGTGCGCGATTTGCGTCGCAGTTCCTGTTCCAGGTCCGCCAGGCGCGATTCGTATTCCACGGTCAGCCGGGACATTTCTTTCTCGGCGTAGACGCGAATGTTGTCCTTGAGATCACGGATCGTGGACCAGCCCACCAGCGCCAGAATCGAGGCGGCGCCGGCGATCAAATAGAAGAAATAGGTCACCGTGTTGGTGGCGTAGCCCATGGCCTTGTCGGCCACTTCCAGTTCCCGGTCGGTGACGATCCGGTTCATATCGTTGCGGTACTCCATCATGTCCTGACGGAGGCTGCGCAACTCGCCGAGAATCCAGTTCTCGCGGAACTGGGAAATCACCGGTCCTTTCTCAATCTCGCTCTGCGACTCCACCGGCGCCTGTTCAGGCTCCCCGGCACGGTTCTGCTGCGCCCCCACCGGGCCACACACCAACAAAAACAGCAGTATCCAACGCCGCCAAGGCATTACTCGCATCAAGACCCGGTCCTCGATTATTTCGCCGGGCCGGACAATCCGCACACCCGGCCTGCGCCGTATACCAGCCAGGCGCTGACCAGCGCCGGCAAAACCTCGAATATGGTCGCATTTAGCCCGGACAGGCGCCAGCCAATTGCCACCGAACTGGCGACAACGATCATCGCAATGGCGAGGGGTTCACGGGGGCGCCCCCCCAGCGCGTACACCACCAGCAAACCGCCGAAGGCGGCGCCCAGCACACCCCAGGCGAACAGCACCAGATTAAAGACGTTCTCCTTGGCGAACAGGGCGATCATCAGCGATACGCCGACCACCACCAGAGTGGCGATCCGCGCGGTGCCGTAACCTTGCCAACGCCTGGGCATCAGATCCCGGGACAGGCAGGCGCTGCAGCTGAGAATCAGCGAATCGACAGTGGAAATAGTGGCGGCGAACAGGCCCGCCAACACCAACCCGGTGGCGACCGGATGCAGCAGGACGTCCGCCATCACCGGCAATGCCAGCTCGGCGTCCAGTTTGCCACCGCTCATCACCAGCGACGGGTCCACCGCGCCCTGATCCATCAGCAAGCGGGCCATCATGCCTACGCCCACCGCCAGGGTGTAAAAGGCCACGAACCAGAGATAGTAATACGTGCGCGCCCGGCGGATGCTTTTCACGTCATTGACGGCCATGAAACGCACCATCACATGGGGTTGCCCGATCACCGCCGCCCCGGCGAAGGTCCAGCCGACCAGGAACAATAAGGCGCCGGTCAGACCACTGGCGGCGGATTCGGCAGGGAAAAACTGGAAGAAAGCGGGTGACACGTCATGTAGACCGGTCCAGGCGGCCTGCCAGCCACCGACAGTGAACACCGCGGTGGTGAGCATCACCGTCATCGCTATGATCATCACCACCGACTGGGCGGCGTCAGTCCACACCGAGGCGCGCAGACCACCGGAGAAGCCGTAGCAAAGCACCATCACCGCGCCGATGATGGCGCCGGTGCGCAGGTCCCAATCGAACAGCGCCTGCAGCGCCTTGCCGCCGGCCTTGAACTGGGCGGCCGCGTAGACGCCCAGCAACGACACCGCGATCAGCGCCGCCACCACCTTGAGCACCTGAAAATGGCCGCCACCCCAGCGCGACATCAATTCCGGAATGGTCAGCGTGCCGCGCTCTTCGGACATCTCGCGCACTTTACGGGTCACCAGGGTGGCGGCCATCCAGTCGCCCAGAATCCAGCCCACCATCATCGTGAACGCCGGCAAGCCGGTGGCGTAGGTATAGCCGATCACACCGATGAACATAAAACCGGAGTTGTTGGTGGCCACCGCGGACAGGCCGGTCAGGGACGGCGGCACCGAGCTGCCGGCAAGCAGATAATCGGACTGTTCCTTGGAGCGGACCAGGACCGATGAGAAACCGATTAGCAGGAACAAAAGGAGAAAACCGAGAAAACTGGCAAGCAGCATGAAACACGTCCCTCGGGGCAGCACGCCTCTAATTACTTTGACATCTAAATGTTTTATCTCTAAGCTAGCGTACCACTTATGGCAAGGAATATCTTGGCCGTGCGATTGATTCCTGAGCTGATGCCGAGGCAAACATTGCTTTCACATCAAAGTGACGGCGCCACAATGACCCGGTTCCTGAGTCGTGTCGCTAAGCAGTCACATTGATTTGTTATCCAGAGAATTAACCACCATGGCCAAACACGACGAAGTGTTAATCGCCCTGAGACAGATTATTCGGGCCACCGACCTCTACTCCCGCAAGTTGAGTAAGGTGGCCGGGCTTACCGCCCCGCAGCTGCTGATCCTGCAGGCGATCAATGCCCATGGCGAACTGACCATGGGCGATATCGCCAACGAGGTATCCGTCAGCCAGGCCACCGTTACCACCATCCTTGACCGGCTCGAAAAGCGCGGCCTGATCGAGCGGAAAAGAGGTGAACGGGATAAGCGCCGGGTCTATGCTTATTTGACCACCGCCGGACGCGATATCATGGAACGGGCGCCGACGCCCCTGCAGGAGGAATTCATGGACCGTTTTTCACGGTTACAGGACTGGGAACAGTCACAGATTCTC
>JBFJUC010000098.1:0-8734 GCA_041624875.1 Alcanivorax sp. | reverse complement strand
GGTGCGCGCCATGACCATCTCCTTCCTGCGCCTGTTCGCCTGCTACCTGCCGCTGCTGTCCCTGGGCGCCTGGCTCGGCGGCCTCACCGGCCTGGCGATCGGCGCCGCCCTCGGCAACACCCTCGCCGGCGCCATGGCCTGGCTCGGCTACCGCCGCGCCCTCGCGGGCTCCCGGTAGCCCTGTGTGGGCGGCCTGTGGGAGCGGGCCCCGCCCGCGAAAGGCCGGCAAAGCCGGCCGGCAGGATCCCAGAGACCTCGCCAAAAGCGACTCTAAACAAACAACAACGACCCATCGGGAGAGACAAAAAATGCTAACAACTCTACATCGCGCCGCCCTCGCGGCGGTCCTCGTACTCACCGCAATGACCACCCCCGCCCTGGCCGACACCACCCAACGCGTCACCGAACTGGCCGAAGCCCAGGCCGACCGCCTGGTGAGCGCCTTCAAACACCTGCACGCCAACCCGGAACTCGGCTTCCAGGAGACCGAAACCGCCAAACAGGTCAGCAAGCGCCTCAAAAAACTGGGCTACCAGGTGCACACCGGCATCGGCGGCACCGGCGTGGCGGCGGTGTTGAAAAACGGCGATGGCCCGGTGGTGATGTTCCGCAGCGACATGGACGGCCTGCCGGTGAAGGAAGACACCGGCCTGGATTACGCCAGCCGCAAGCAGGTGACCCTGGACGACGGCAGCAAAACCCACGTCGCCCACGCCTGCGGTCACGACGCCCACGTCAGCTGGCTGCTGGGCATCGCCGAAGTGATGCGCGACACCCGCGACGCCTGGGCCGGCACCCTGGTGCTGATCGCCCAGCCGGCGGAAGAGCTGATTCAGGGGGCCCAGGCGATGGTCGACGACGGCCTCTACGACCGGGTGCCCAAGCCGGAACTGCTGATCAGCGCCCACGTGTTCCCGGTGTGGCCCGCCGGCACCGTGGCGGTGCGCGCCGGACGCCGCATGGCCGGCAGCGACCAGCTCGACGTCACCCTGCACGGCGTCGGCGGCCACGGCTCCGCGCCGCACAACACCATCGACCCGGTGGTGATGGGCGCGCGCTCGGTGATGGCCTACCAGACCATCGTCAGCCGCAACGTGGACCCGCAGAAACCGGCGGTGCTCACCGTCGGCGCCAGCCAGATCGGCGAAGCCAACAACGTGATCCCGGACAACGGCACCCTCAAGCTCAACCTGCGCTGGTACGAAAAGCCGGTGCGCCAGCAGATGCTCGACGCCATCAAACGGGAAACCAACGGCATCGCCCGGGCCGCCGGCGTCGCCGACGACAAAATGCCGGAATACACCCTCAAAGGGTACTCCGAACCGGTCTACAACGACGAGGCCCTGGCCGAACAGGCCCAGCAAACCCTGGCCGCCGGCCTCGGCAAAGAGGCGCTGATGCCCGGCTTCCCGCCGGTGATGGGCTCCGAGGATTTCCCCATGCTGGTGGCCGGCATCGAGGACGCCCGCACCCTGTTCATGGAAGTGGGCGGCGGCGCCCCGGACGTGATGAAGAAATACATGGCGACCGGTGAACTGCCGCCGATGAACCACAACCCCAAGTTCGAGATCATCAACCCGCGCCTGGCCATCACCACCGCCGTGAAAGCCAACAGCCTGCTGCTGCTCGACGCGCTGGCTCGTAACTAAGCGATTTCTGATACGGGTGGGCGGTTCTAATCCGGGACGCGGGGCAACTCCCACCGCCACGGGTCAGAACACTGCCCGGACCTTTCGACGAAGTAGGGCTTGTGGCGGCGAATCTCCCAAGGAGCGCCGGGATCGGGTGGGCCCATACAGGACCGTCTTTGGCCAGGGATGGCCAAAGTCGAGCTTACAGGGATGTACTTGCAGCGTGTCCTGTATGGGCCCACCCGATCCCGGCGCGGGCCCTCTGGAGAGCAAATCCCGGTTCATCCGCTACGCAGATGGTGCGCGTGATAGCGCAGGTGGTCGTCGATAAAGCTGGCGATAAAGAAGTAGGAGTGATCGTACCCCGGCAGCATACGCAGGGTCAGCGGCACGCCGGCCTGCTTGCAGGCCGCTTCCAGGGCTTCCGGGCGTAGCTGCCCGTCCTGGTAGAAGTTGTCCGCCTCGCCCTGGTCCACCTTGATTTCCGCCGGTGCCGGGGCGCCGGTGGCGATCAGTTCGCAGGCGTCCCATTCCTTCCAGGTTTCACGATCGTCACCCAGGTAGCCGCCCAGCGCTTTCTCGCCCCAGGGGCATTGCGTGGGGTTGGCGATGGGCGCGAACGCGGATACCGAGGCGTAGCGCTCCGGGTTCTTGAGCGCGCACACCAGGGCGCCGTGCCCCCCCATGGAATGGCCGCTGATCGACTGCTGCCCGTTGAGCGGGAAGTGCCGGGCCACCAGCGCCGGCAGCTCTTCGGTGACGTAGTCGTACATGCGGTAATGGCGGTTCCAGGGCGCTTCGGTGGCGTTCACATAGAAACCGGCGCCGGAGCCGAAGTCATAGCTGTCGTGCTCGCCGGGCAAATCGGTGCCGCGCGGGCTGGTGTCCGGGCAGACGATCGCCAGGCCCAGCTCCGCGGCGGTGCCGTGGGCGCCGGCCTTCTGCATGAAGTTTTCATCCGTGCAGGTCAGTCCGGACAGCCACCACAGCAAGGGCACATCCTTTTCCTCCGCCGCCGGCGGCAGGTAGATGGCGAAGATCATCTCGCAGCCGAGCACCTTGCTGTGGTGCTTGTAGCGCTTCAGCCAGCCGCCGAAGGATTTGTTGGCGGAGACCAGTTCCAGTTCGTCAGACGTTGTCATGGCGAGTGCTCCCGCAATCAGTAAAGAATAACCGACCGGATGCTTTTGCCCTCGTGCATCAGATCGAACGCCTTGTTGATGTCGTCCAGCGGCATGGTGTGGGTGACGAACTCGTCGATTTTGATTTCGCCTTTCATGTAGCGGTCCACGTAGCCGGGCAGCTCGGTGCGGCCCTTGACGCCGCCGAAGGCGGAGCCTTTCCAGACCCGGCCGGTGACCAGCTGGAACGGGCGGGTGGAAATTTCCTCGCCGGCGCCGGCCACGCCGATGATGATCGATTCGCCCCAACCCTTGTGGCAGCACTCCAGCGCCGAGCGCATCACGTTGACGTTGCCGATGCATTCGAAGGAGTAGTCCACGCCGCCGTCGGTGAGCTCGACGATCACTTCCTGGATGGAATTGCTGTACTTGGTGGGGTTGATGAAGTCGGTGGCGCCGAACTGCCGGGCCATCTTCTCCTTGTCGTCGTTGATGTCGATGGCGATGATCCGTTCCGCCTTGGCCATCACCGCGCCCTGGATCACCGACAGGCCGATCCCGCCCATGCCGAACACCGCCACCGTGGAGCCGGGCTCCACCTTGGCGGTGTTCAGCACCGCGCCGATGCCGGTGGTGACGCCGCAGCCGAGCAGGCAGATTTTGTCCAGCGGCGCTTCCTTGCTGACCTTGGCCAGGGACACTTCCGGCACCACGGTGTATTCGGAGAAGGTGCTGGTGCCCATGTAGTGGTTCAGCTCGGTGCCGTTCAAGGAAAAGCGGCGGGTGCCGTCGGGCATCAGCCCCTGGCCCTGGGTGGCGCGCACCGCCGAGCACAGGTTGGTCTTGCCGGACAGGCAGAACTTACACTTGCCGCACTCGGCGGTGTACAGCGGGATCACATGGTCGCCGGGTTTAACGCTGGTGACGCCTTCGCCCACTTCCTGGACGATGCCCGCGCCTTCGTGGCCGAACACGGAAGGAAACAGCCCCTCCGGGTCCTTCCCGGAAAGGGTGTAGGCGTCGGTGTGACAAACGCCGGTGGCGACGATTTGCACCAGCACTTCACCGGCTTTCGGGCCGGCCACGTCGATTTCTTCAATCACCAGGGGTTTGCCTGCTTCCCAGGCGACGGCGGCTCTCGATTTCATGCGTTTCTCCGTAACGGTCAGGACGTTTCACGTCGGATTCTGGCGCCAGTGTACTGGCGGTGCGTCGCCCTCTTAAGGCATTATTCCGCAATAGATTATTGCTCAGGAGCAACAATGCAGCACTGGGATCGCATCGAGGCCTTTGTCGAGGTGGTGAGGCACGAATCCTTCGCCGGCGCGGCCCGGGGCCTGGGGGTCTCAAGCTCCCACGTGAGCCGGCTGGTGGCGCGCCTGGAAACCCAGCTCGGCACCCAGTTGCTGTACCGGACCACCCGCCGCCTGCGGCTCACCGACGCCGGCGCCGTCTACTTCGAGCACTGCGCCCAGCTGTTCGACGGCTTCCAGGAGGCGCTCACCGCGATCAGCGATTACCAGCGCCGGCCCACCGGGGTGCTCAAGCTCACCTGCGCCACCACCTTCGGCGAGAAATTCATTGCCCCGCTGGTCAACGACTTCCTCGCCGAGCACCCGCAACTGTCGGTGCGCATGGACTTCACCAACCGGCCGGTGGACATCGTCGACGAGGGCTTCGACGTGGCGGTGCGCACCGGCGCCCTGCCCGACTCCTCGCTGATCGCCCGCAAGCTGTGCCCGCGCCGGGAGTACGTGGTGGGCTCCGCGGACTACTTTGAGCGCCATCCGCGCCCGCACACCCTGGGCGAACTGGCCGGCCATAACTGCCTGCTCGGTTCCGCCGACCACTGGACCTTCGACCTGGACGGCCAGCACCGGGCCTGGCGGGTGGAGGGCAGCTGGCGGGCCAATTCCGGCCTGGCGCTGCTGGACGCGGTGCACAAGGGGCTGGGGCTGGCCCAGCTGCCCGATTACTACGTGCGCGAGGGCCTCGACCGGGGTGAGCTGGTGTCCGTGCTCGACGCCCACGCCTGCACGCACACGGCGGTGTGGGTGGTCTACCCGCGCCACCGCCATTTGTCCCCCAAGGTCCGTCAGTTCGTGGACTTCCTGGTGGCCGGTATCGACGGCCGCGCTTGAAAGCGGCGGTCATCATCATCAGGTATCGGCTAGACAAGCCACGAACGCAAGGAGAGAACATGGCCAAGGCAACCCTCCCGGCCCTGGGTCTGGGCACCTTCCGGCTCAAGGGCGAGCCGCTGATGGGCAGCATCCACAAGGCCCTGGACCTGGGCTACCGCCACATCGACACCGCCCAGATGTACGACAACGAGGAGACCGTGGGGGCCGCCCTGGACGCCCATGATGTCCCCCGCGACGAGGTGTTCCTGACCACCAAGATCTGGCACGACCGGCTGCGGCACGACGATCTTTTACAAAGTTTGCAGGAGAGCGTGAACCGGCTGCGCGTGGACGCGGTGGATCTGGCCCTGATTCATTGGCCAAGCCCCAATGACGAAGTGCCCATGGACGAATACATCGGCGCCCTGGCCGAGGCCAAAAAGCGGGGCCTGGCCAAGCACGTGGGGGTATCGAACTTCACCGTGGCGCAATTGGAACGGGCGCTCAGCGTGCCCGGCGGCGAGGAGCTGGTGACCAATCAGGTGGAAGTGCATCCGTTCCTGACCAACCGCAAAGTGGTGGACGCGATCAAACGTGCCGGCCTCACCGTCACCGCCTATATGCCGCTGGCGGTGGGCAAGGTGCTGGAGGACCCGACCCTCCAGAAACTGGGTGAGAAGTACGACGCCTCCGCCGCCCAGGTGGTGCTCGCCTGGCTGCATCAGCAAGACATCGTGGTGATTCCGTCGTCCACCAAGGAAGCGCACCTGAAAGCGAACATGGCGGCGCTGGATATCGAGCTGGAGCAGGCCGATATGGACGCCATCGAGGCCTTGAACCGGAACGAGCGTATCGCCGACCCGGAGTTCGCCCCGGACTGGGACTGACCGGCGGTCAAGACAAAGCGCTCATCAGGCTCTAGCATGCGGGCATGGAGCGAATTCCCCACGATAAGCTTGATGCCCTTCAGTTCCACCGTGATGAGCGCCTGGAAGTCTGGCGCCAGTGCGTCGAGCCGTTGTTCGATTGCCGCGCCGCGCGCGAACCCGGCGGCCGAGGGTTCCAGGGCCGGCTGGAAAGTTTCAATCTCGGCCAGACGCTGATCGCGCGCAGTGAGTTCACGCCCCTGCACTTTCAGCGCGACCGGCGCACCTCCGACGACCATCTGCTGGTGCAGCTGTACACCCACGGCGGTTACCAGGGCTACAACGGTGACCGCAAAGTGCGGGTGGGCCCCGGCGACATCAGCCTGCTGGATATGGGGCTGGGCCTGGAAACCCTGGCGCCGCGCTCCGGCAACCTGTCCCTGGTGATCCCCCGCGATCGTTTCTTCGCGCTCACCAAACCAGCGCATTACCGGCCGGGCACGGTGCTGCGCGCCGGCACTCCGTTGGCCGGAATTCTCGCCAACCATCTGTCCAGCGTCTGGGCGTCGCTGGCGGACGCCTCCGTGGACGACCTGCCGGCCATCAACCGCACCCTGGTGGGCGCGGTGGCCGGTGCTTTTTGCCAGGGGCCGGTGCGCGAAGACGCAGCGATGCCGTTCGAGGACGCCGCCCGCGACGCGGTGCGGGCTTTCATCGGCCACAACCTGGACGACCCGGGGCTGGGCCCGGCCCGGCTGTGCCGGCGTTTCGGCCTGTCGCGTACCCGCCTTTACCGGTTGTTCGAGCCGTTCGGCGGCGTCGCCGGCTATATTCGCGAACAGCGCCTGGATCGGGCGTTCCGCGAGCTCGCCGAACGCGATCTGGGGCAGCGGCGTCTGGTGGAGGTGGCGCTGGAGTGCGGCTTCGACAGCCAGAGCCACTTCTGCCGCCTGTTCCGCCAGCGTTTCGGCATGACCCCCGGCGAGGCCATGGAGCAGGGTCGCTCCGCCCGTCTCCGTCGCTCGCGAGCGGACGGCGACGGGCCGGCGCGGCCGGAATTTCGCGATTGGCTGCTCGGTCTCTGAGCGAAAACGCCGACGGGACGAATCATCAACGGGGCGGGAAACAAGCGTGCAAGCGTTCCGCCGGCCTGGCTCCCACAATGCGGGGGCGAGTTAGCGGAACGCTATCTTTTGCATATTCGGGTTGTGAGCAAGCCCCGGGTTTTCCCGGGGCTTTTTAATGGGCGGGTGTCAGGGCGCGGGCCAGAAAAGCGGCCCCGGCGTCCTCGGCGGCGCCGCCGAACAGAAACGCCGCCACATGGCCCTTGCCGCGCAACAGCAGCAGTTCGTTGTCGACGCCGTTGGCGTTCAGGGCGGTGCGGTAATCTTCCGCATGGTCCACCGGCACCACCGAATCCAGGGTGCCGTGGTAGAGCAGATGCGGCGGTGTGTCGGGCGTCACATGGGTGACCGGCGACGCGGCCGCGTAGGTGGCGGCGTTACTCGCCTGCGGGCCACCCAGGAACTGCGGCACCAGGGTGCCGCCCTGGAATTTGCGCAGATCCGTGGGCGTGCCGCCGGCCACTACCGCCCGTGGCCGGGTAACCGGGCCGCCGTAGGGCTTGTTCAGTGGGCTGTCCGTGTCCGCCGCCACGGTGGCCAGCAGCGTCACCAGGTGGGCGCCGGACGAATAGCCCCAGGCGCCGACGCGGGACCGGTCGATGCCGTACTCGTCCGCGTGCACATGCAGCCAGCGCATCGCCATCTGCAGGTCGTGGAGCTGTGCCGGGAAGGTGTACTCGGGGGCGAAGCGGTATTCGATGTTCACCGCCACGAAACCTTGCTCGGCGAGCCGCCGGGACAGGTCCGCCGTGTCCTCCGGCGAGCGCCGTTCCCAGCCGCCGCCGTGCACCACCAGGACCGCCGGATAGCGGCCATTCGGCGTGGGCCGGTAAAGGTTCGCGTGCAGCGTCTGCGGCCAATCGTCGGGGGTGTAAACCCGGTCTTCGATCACCGTGACGTCGAAATCGGGCAGCGCCGGCGGCTCGCCCTCCGGCGCGCCCAGATGGCGCACACAGCCGGTTACGGCCAGGGTGCACAGAAGCAGCAGGGTCGTTCTCATGAAGCGCTCCGCGGACAAGTAAGAACCGCTACGCTAACCGCGGATCAATCAATGGCGGGTGAGGGTGGCGGGTGTTGTGGGAGCGGGCCTTTCGCTTGCAAGGCAAGCTCCCACAAAACAACCGGTTTATTCGGTGGTGAAGGCGGGGTCGTCGACGATCATGCCAATACTGAGCGCGCCCGGGCCGATATTCACCGCCCCGGTCAGGCCCATGCTGCTGGTCAGCAGCTCCACCTTGTGGCGTTTGGCGGCGTCCGCCAGGCGGTCGAAGCCGGGCATCTGGCCGATGCGGCTTTCGTCGCCGGCGTAGCTGACGCACACCACCGGCGCCATCAGGCCGCGTTCGATGCAGCGGGCGCCGTGCCGGAACATGGCTTCCACGCCGGCGTCGAAGCCGCGCATCTTGGCCACCGGGAAGGTTTCGTCCTGGCGGGCGCAGAGCACCGGTTTGATATCCAGGGCGTTGCCGAGAATGGCGCCGGCCCAGCTGACGCTCTTGTCGCCGCGTTTCTTGGCGCGTTTATGCAGGTAGTAGATGTCCGGCACCACCGCGTAGCCGGTGGCCTTGGAGGCCAGCACTTCCACGCTTTGCCGGATTTCGGTGATTTTCATGCCGCTTTTGATCAGCCGCATGGTCTCCGCCGCCAGGGCGCCCTGGCCGGCGAACAGGGTCTGGCTGTCGGTGACGCGCAGGGCGAAGGGGCCTTCCACGCCGGCCTGCTTCCGGATCGGCTTGTACTCACGCAGGATCGCGTGGGAGGCCTCGGTGGCGTTGGTGAAAATCGGGCTGCGGCTTTTCGGCACCGTCTGCACCAGGGCGTAGTCGAAATCCACCACCACCTTATCCAGGAACAGCGCCTTGATCTGCT
>JBFJUC010000097.1:0-8758 GCA_041624875.1 Alcanivorax sp. | reverse complement strand
GAAGAGGGCCGGTTCCTGGAGCACGCCGAGGTGTTCGGCAACCTGTACGGCACCAGCGCCGACTGGGTGGCGGAGACGCTGCGCGGCGGCGAGGACGTGATTCTCGAGATCGACTGGCAGGGCGCCGCCCAGATCCGCCATCTGCTGCCGGAGGCGGCCAGCATCTTCATTCTGCCGCCGTGCCTGAAGACCCTGGCCCAGCGCCTGCGCGCCCGCGCCTCGGACGACGACCATGTGATCGAGAAGCGTCTGGCCGGGGCCCGCGAGGAAATGAGCCACTACGGCGAGTTCGATTATCTGGTGGTCAACGACAACTTCGAGCGGGCCCTGCACGAGCTGGCCGCCATCGTCGAAGCGCGCCGGTTGACCACCGACCGCCAGGCGGTACGCCAGGCAGCGACGCTCGCCGACTTGTTGTCCGGTACGGAAACCCAGTAGAATCGCGGGCCGCGCCGGACGCTCGAGACCCGCGCGCCCCCGCAATAGGAGATCGACATGGCCCGTGTAACCGTAGAAGACTGCCTGGAAAACCTGGATAACCGCTTTGAGCTGGTTCTGGTATCCAGCCGGCGCGCCCGCCAATTGCAGACCGGCGGCAAGGAGCCGCGCGTGGCCTGGGAAAATGACAAGCCCACCGTGGTGGCGCTGCGCGAGATCGCCGCAGGGGAAGTGACCTCCGAATCGGTTGAGAACCCGATCGCCGATCAGGGCGCGGACGTGGACGATCTGGCGATGCTGACGCAGTCGTTCGGCGAGTAATACGCCGAAAGAGATGTCAGGGTGCCTCGGCACCCTGACACGCCTTCATAGTGCCCGCCTTTCACACTGAAAACCCCTGCCTTTTCAAGCGCTCACGGCGATAACGTAGACAAATCACCACGCCAAACCTAAGCTAGGAATCATCGTTCACTTCGATTCGCCCTGGCGGCGTGGCGAGGAATCTTGCCCTCGATCAACAACCTGAAAAAACGTTTACGCAGCTACCTGACCGAAGAGCAAATTTCGCAGGTGGTTCGCGCTTACTGTTTTGCCGAGAAAGCCCATGAGGGCCAGTACCGGCGAAGCGGGGACCCCTACATCACACATCCGCTGGCGGTGGCGAACATCCTGGTGGACATGCACATGGACTACGCCTCACTGATGGCGGCCATGCTGCATGACGTGATCGAAGACACCGGCGTCACCAAGGAGCAACTCGCCGAAGAATTCAGCGAGGAAGTCGCCGAGCTGGTGGACGGGGTCTCCAAGATCGCTCAGATCAAGTTCGAATCAAAGGCGGAGCAGCAGGCCGAAAACCTGCGCAAAATGATGCTGGCCATGACCCGGGACATCCGCGTGATCCTGGTGAAGCTGGCCGACCGCCTGCACAACATGCGCACCCTGCATGTGATGCGCGCCGAGAAGCGCAAACGCATCGCCACGGAAACCCTGGAAATCTACGCCCCGATCGCGTTCCGGCTGGGCATGTACAACATGCGCGTGGAGTACGAGGATCTCGCCTTCCACAATATTCACCCGATGCGCGCGCGGCTGATCGGCAAGGCGGTGCAATCGGCGCGCGGCAACCGCCGCGAGATTTTGTCGTCGATCAAATCCAGCATTGAGCACAGCCTTGAGGAAGAGGGCATCCAGGCCCGGGTGCTGGGCCGGGAAAAGCACCTGTATAGCATCTACCAGAAGATGAAGGAACAACATAAGCCGTTCGCGGACATCATGGACGTGTTCGGCTTCCGCATCATCGTGGACCGGGTGGACACCTGCTACCGGGTGCTGGGCGCGGTGCACAATCACTTCATCCCGATTCCCGGCCGCTTCAAGGACTACGTGGCGATCCCCAAGGCCAACGGCTACCAGTCGCTGCACACCACGCTCAAGGCGCACTCCGGCATTCCTCTGGAAATCCAGATCCGTACCGAGGAAATGGAAGCCATGGCCAACAACGGCATCGCCGCGCATTGGCTGTATAAATCCCAGGACGAGCCCGGCTCACCCACCCATACCCGCGCCCAGTCCTGGATGCAGCGGCTGCTGGAGATCCAGCAGAAAGCCGGCAACTCGATGGAGTTCATCGAGAACGTGAAGGTGGACCTGTTCCCGGACGAAGCCTATGTGTTCACGCCCAAGGGCGACATCAAGGAATTGCCCGCCGGCGCCACGCCGGTGGACTTCGCTTACGCGGTGCACACCAAGGTGGGCACCCGCTGTGTGGCCGCGCGCATCGACGGCAAGCTGGCGGCCCTGTCCACACCGCTGGAATCCGGGCAAACGGTGAAGATCATCACCGCGCCCAGCGCCACCCCCAACCCGGGCTGGCTGAACTTCGTGGTCACGGGCAAGGCGCGCTCCAATATCCGCCACTTCCTCAAACAGCAACGCCGCGAGGACGCCGCCGAGCTGGGCCAGCGGCTGCTGGAGAAAGCGCTGATCCCCTATCAACTCGACCTGTCGCGGCTCTCGGAAAAGACCCTGAAACAGGAGTTGAACAACAACCATTACGGCGCGGTGGAAGAACTGCTCGAGGATATCGGCATGGGCAACCGGCTGGCGCCCCTGGTGGCGCGCAAACTGGCCGGCGCCAGTGGCGAGAACCGCGATCAGGAGGACGACCGCCTGCCCCTGGCGATCCGCGGCAGCGAGGGGCTGATGGTGACCTACGCGAAATGCTGCTACCCGCTGCCCGGCGACACCGTGATCGGCCACCTGAGCGCCGGCAAGGGCATCGTGGTGCACCGGGATACCTGCAAGAACCTGCTCTCGGAAATGCGCGACGCCCCGGAAAAATGCATCCCTCTGAACTGGGATAAAGACGTGGAGCAGGAGTTCACCGCCGCGCTGCGCATTGAGCTGGTCAACAAGCGCGGCGTGCTGGCGACTCTCGCCAACGTGGTCTCCGAGCTGGGCTCCAATATCGATACCATCGACATGGCCGGCAAAGACCCCACCCTGTCGATCATCAACGTCACCCTCACCGTGAAACACCGTATCCATCTGGCGCGCATCATCAAGCGGTTGCGCACCGTGGACAACGTTGTGAGGATTCACCGCATCAGTGCCTGAAGGAAACCGCACCATGTCCAACCGTTCCGTGATCAAAACCGACCGGGCGCCCGCCGCCATCGGTCCGTACTCCCAGGCCATCAAGGCCGGCTCCACCGTCTATTTGTCCGGCCAGATCCCGCTGGACCCGGCCACCATGGAACTGGTCGGCGGCGGTATGGACGCCCAGGTACGGCGTGTCTTCGACAACCTCAGCGCCGTCTGTGACGCGGCCGGAGGCGCCCTGCACGACATCGTCAAACTGAACATCTTTCTCACCGACCTGAGCCACTTCAATCGGGTCAACGAGATCATGAAGGAGTACTTCCAGGAACCCTACCCGGCCCGTGCCGCCATCGGCGTGGCCGCTCTGCCCAAAGGCGCCGAGGTGGAAATGGACGCGGTCATGGATATCGCCTGACCGGCGACGCGCACCAAAACAACGCCAAGGGGCGCCCCACCGGCGCCCTTTTTTTGTGCCTGCAACGGCGTGAATCGTCGCAAAGTGAACGCATTCATCACCCGATCTTCATCTTTCCATCTCTTTTTACAATTAAAAATACCCCTATAAAAACAACTACTTTTACATCAATTAAATAAACTTATACGACACCCCTCGAAGCCAGTGGCACTCAACTTGCCTGAGTACGCCCGTCCTTATTGGACACTTGCCGCCTTACCTTCAAGGGGAAACATTATGAGCAGCACTTTTCGTTCTCTGCCCGGAAACGGGCTGGGCCTCATCTTTCTGTCGGCGTTTCTGTTCCTGGCCGGCTGCGGGGGCGACTCCTCGTCCTCCTACGAGGAAGACACACCCGAAGCCAAAACCACCCCGGACGCCGTGAGCACCGGCGTGGCAACGGATCCCTCCACCACCGGCCCATTCACCGTCGCCGAAGAGGAATACAACTTCGGCCGCATGACGGTGATGGACAACAAAAACGGCGACAGCTACGACACCGATATCCACGGCTATATCCAGTATCCCGAGGACCAGGCTGGGCCTTTCCCGGTGGTCCTTTTCCTGCATGGCCGCCACGGCACCTGCTATGACGGCCGCGGCATCGACGACGATGATTGCGCCAACCCGATTCCCAGCTACCGGGGTTACGAGTACATCTCCAGCAATCTCGCCAGCCATGGCTACGCGGTGATCTCCGTGGACGCCAACGACATCAACGATAACGACAGCGGCCCCAGCAGCGGCGACACCGGCGCGCTGGCCCGCTCGATGCTGGTGGTCCGGCACCTGGATGAATTCCGCACCATCAACGCCTCCGGCGGCAACAGTCTGGACATGCTCACCGGCAAACTGGATATGAGCGAAATCGGCATCATGGGCCACTCCCGTGGCGGCGAAGGCGTCAACCAGACGGTGCTCTACAACCGCGCTCAACCCGAGCCGCATAACATCACCGCGGTGTTCTCCCTGGCGCCGACGGACTACAACACTCAGACCGTCAGCAACGTGACCTTCCTGGCCCTGGCCGGCTACTGCGACGGTGATGTGGAAGACCTGATGGGCAACTTCGCCTACGACACCAGCCGCTACGCCGTGGATAACGATCCCTATCCCAAGTTCCAGCTGATCCCCATGGGCGCCAACCACAACTACTACAACACGGTGTGGACCACCGACAGCCGCCCCGACGACTGGACCATCCTGGACAGCGACGGCGACGACCCCTGGTGCGGTGAAAACGCCGCCGGCAACGGTCGCGACACACCGGAAGTACAGCAGGCCCAGGGGCTGTTCTTTATCGCGTCTTTCTTCCGCTACTTTATCGGTGGCGAACAGAAATTCGGCGCCTACTGGAACGGCCAGACCTCAGTGCCCGGCAACACCTGCCCGGACGGCACCGGCCCCTGCGACGACCGCTACCTGTTGAGCGTGCACGCCCCGGCGGCGGACCGCCTGGTGATCGACGACACCCTGGACCCGGCCAGCCTGACCACCAACAATCTCGGCGGCGCGGTGCGCTTCGACGGCTTCTCCTCGTTCGGCATCTGCCAGACCAACGGCCGACCCGGCGAAGGCTGCGACGTGGCCACGCCCACCTTCAACATCGCCGAGCAGTTGTTCATGGCCTGGGACACCGCGGCCACCTACCGCTCCGAACTGTTGGGCGTGAACGCCGTGGACTACCAGGTGCTTTCCGTGCGCGTGGGCGTGTCCCACGGCGACCTGGACAACACCGCCGGCCAGGACTTCCAGGTGATCCTCGAGGACATGGACGGCACCCGGGTGGCCGCCCTGGCCAGCGACTACACCGAAAGCCTGTTCTACCCGCCAGGCCGCGAATTCTATGACGAGACCAACCACGGTTCGCAGAAAACCACGCTCAACGCCGTGGACATTCCGCTGACCGCGTTCGAAGGCGTCGATTTCACCAACCTCAATGCCATCGAACTGGCCTTCGACCAGACCCCCGCCGGCACCGTCCAGGTCACCGACCTGGTGCTCCAGCGCGTGGATTTCTAACCCTGACGGTTTGGGCTGGGCCTTGTGGGAGCGGGCCCAGCCCGCGAAAGGGTGGCTTTCAGCCACCCGGCAAGCTCCCACAAGGCGCCTTCACGGCCACCTCTCAAATCCCCCGCCCAGTCTTTCCTGTTGTTGACAGCTTTTATTCATTGAGCGGATATTAACCGCTGCTTTCTTTTAGAAAGCTATTTCGCATAGCGAAATACCAATAAGAAAAGACCCACAATTCCAATAAAATCGGGAGAGCAACAATGAGCACCCATTTCACAATACCCAGGATCGGTTTGCTGGCCGGCCTGCTGAGCGCCGGTCTACTGGCCGGCTGCGGCGGCGACAGCAGCAGTTCCGGTGGCGCCGAACCGTCCCAGCCGGCCCGCGTCCAGGACACCCGTTCGTTCAGTGTGGACCAAGACACCCTGCCTTTCGCGGCGCTGGCCGGCCATGAGAACGCGGATCGCTGGACCGGCGTGCGCCCCAATGGCGCCGGCTACCGCATCGAAGTGCCGGAGACCTGGAACGGTCACCTGGTGATGTACGCCCACGGCTATCGAGGCGAAGGCGCGGAACTGACCGTCTCCAATCCGAGCATCCGTCAATGGCTTCTCGACAACGGCTATGCCTGGGCAGCGTCCAGTTACTCGACCAACTACTACGACGTGCGCACCGGTGTCGAGGACACCAACGAGTTGGCGCTGGCGTTCACCGACATCGCCGCCGCTGAGGGCCGCGACCTGGCGGAACCGTCGCGGATCTACATTACCGGCCACTCCATGGGCGGCCATGTCACCGCCGCCGCCATCGAGGACGAAACCCTCGCCACCGCCAACAACCCGGTGCAATACGACGGCGCGGTGCCCATGTGCGGTGTCGTGGGCGATACTTTCGAGTTCGAATACCTCACTCAGGCGACCATGGCGGCGCAGCACTTCGCGCATATGAAAGACCCCAGCGCGCCACCGCTGACCGGCATTCCCGCCACCAACTTCGACGCCAACGCGATCAATTCGGTGATCTGGACGGTACCCCCGATCCCGCCGTCACCGCCGGCCAACCCGGGGTCGCTGGGTGTGCCCAGTGCCGCCGGGGAACAATTCCAGGCACTGATGCGTAATCTCTCCGGCGGCGAACGTCCGGTGGCCGACATCGGGTTCACCACCTACTACTGGCACGTGGTGATGGGCACCGGCGGACGCGACGGCACCGTCAACGGCATTCTGGCGCGGGACCTGAGCGGCAACGCCGGCGTCACCTACCAGTTCGACAACTTCCCGCCGCTCACCACCGAGGAACAAGCCTTTAACGACACCATTCTGCGCGTGGAAGGTAATCCGTCCGCCAACGGGCTGCGTAACGACGGCCTGCGCTGGATTCCGGTGATCAACGGGGAATTCAACATTCCGGTGGTCAGCCTGCAGGGGCTGGGCGACTTCTATGTGCCCTTCCGGCACGGCCAGATCTACCGCGAACGGGCGGAAGCCAACGGCAACGATATCTGGCTGGTGCAGCGCGCGATCCGCTCGCCGGGGCACTGTGATTACACCACCCAGGAACAGATCAACGCCTTCGCCGACATGGTGGCCTGGGAGCAGGGCGGCCCGAAGCCGGCCGGCGATGACTTCCTCAATCCTGCGACCGTGGCCAACGATGACTTCGGGTGCCAGTTCAGCACCGCCGACCGTCCCGGCGTGCCGGCCTGTACCCCTCCGTAAGCGCTGTTTCAGAGTCCGTAAACGACAACGCCCCGCA
Organism: Alcanivorax sp.; assembly: GCA_041624875.1. GTDB lineage: Bacteria > Pseudomonadota > Gammaproteobacteria > Pseudomonadales > Alcanivoracaceae > Alloalcanivorax. The sequence goes on along the minus strand of JBFJUC010000097.1, from coordinate 1,494 downwards.
TTCGCGGGGCGTTTTTTTTGCGGCGGGGCGAGGGCGGACGTTCAGTCCAGCGCCAGCTCCGAGTCGAGGATCGCCTCGAAGCCTTCCGGCAGCACGTCGGCCCAGGCGTTGAGGCCTTTGCGCAGCCCGTCCAGGGTCGGCGCCACCAGGTTGGCGTGGCCCACCTTGCGGCCCGGGCGCACGCTCTTGCCGTACCAGTGCACCACGCCCGGGTGCTGCAGCCAGGCCTGATCAAACGGCGTGCCGATCAGATTCACCATGGCGCTGGGGCCGTGCACGTTGAGCGAATGCAGCGGTACGCCGGCCAGGGCGTGCACGTGCAGGTCGAACTGCGACCAGTCCGCGCCCTCGTGGGTCCAGTGGCCGGAGTTGTGCACGCGGGGCGCGATCTCGTTGACCAGCAGGCGGCCGTCTTCCTCGAAGAACTCCACCGCCATCACGCCGGCGTAATCCAGCTTTTCCATGATCCGCCGCAGGATGCTCTCCGCTTCCGGCTGCAGCGCCGCGCAGGCGCTGGCCGGCGCCAGGCTCAGGCGCAGGATGCCGTCCACGTGCCAGTTGCGGGTGAGCGGGTAGAACAGGGTCTCGCCGGCCGGGTTGCGGGCGCCGACGATGGACAGCTCGCGGCGGAAGGGGATTTTCTTCTCGACGATGGCACGGCCGGCGAGTTCCTCCGCGGGCACCGTGGACAAATCGCCGCCTTCGCCGACGATCCAGGTACCGCGACCGTCATAGCCGCCACTGCGCGCTTTCACGACCACGCCGCCGAATTCGGCGGCGGCGTCGGCCAGGTCCTCAACCGTCTCCAGGTTGCGCCACGGCGCGGTGGCAATGCCCAGATCGTCGAGCATGGATTTCTGGGTCTGGCGGTCCGGGATCACCGCCAGGGCGCCGCGCGCCACGCAACGGTCACTGGCCGCCAGCCGCGCGGACAGGCCGCTGTCGGGAAAGGCTTCCCGCTCCACGGTAATTACCGGGTAACGCTCCAGGCACTCTTCCCAGGTGATCGGCACCGCCAGGTCGGACGTGCCGGGCAACAGCAGGGCGCGCTCCGGGTCGTAACGGTCCACCACCAGGCCCAAACGAGCCGCGGCCTCCGCCATCATCAGGCCGAGCTGGCCGCCGCCGAGTACCAGTACACGATTCATGCCGCGCTTACCCCTGACCCAGTTCCGCGTCCGCCAGCACCTGATCGGCGCGGGCCGCTTTCCAGTCGGCAATGCGTTTCTGCAGGGCCGGGTCGTCGCTGCCCAGCATCTGCGCCGCCAGCAGGCCGGCGTTGTAGGCCCCGGCGGAGCCGATGGCCAGGGTGCCCACGGCCACGCCCTTGGGCATCTGCACGATCGACAGCAGGCTGTCCAGGCCGGACAGCGAGCGGCTCTGCACCGGCACGCCCAGCACCGGCAGCGGCGTCATGGCGGCGATCATGCCGGGCAGGTGGGCGGCGCCGCCGGCGCCGGCGATGATCACCTTGTAACCCTGATCCGCCGCGCT
>JBFJUC010000096.1:0-8777 GCA_041624875.1 Alcanivorax sp. | reverse complement strand
TCGGTCAGCTGACGCTCTTCGTCGACGCTGAGCACGGGCACGCTGTTCACCGCGCGGATATAGGCATCCAGGTCGTGACCCGGGACCGCCAGCGGTAAAGCGTGAGCCTGTTGCAGTTGTGTTTTCATCTTTCCCTTCTCCCTTATTGGGTTGGGCACGATATTAGCACTCGGTTTCTTGGAGTGCTAATAGCCGGATTGGTTCCCCGCCATTCATCCTCTCAATGGCGGCACCGGCACTGTCTCAGACCTCGAATGCTAGGAGAGATTTCCGCTGTGAAGGGTAAAGAAACGAAAAAAGCCGCGGCTCAGAACTGCGGCTCCACATCGCCCAGATGGCGGCTGACCGCCAGCCAGGCGCCCAGCAGGCCCAGGGTGCCGCTGAACAGGGGCAGGACCAGCACGGTGGACGGGTTCATCCCGGTAAGCGAGTGCTCACTTTCGTAGAGGTCCAGCAACTCGTCGATGGGCCCACCCAGCCACCAGAGCGCGGTGCCCACCAGCACCAGCGAAAGCACGCCGCCGGCGAAACCGAAACAAAAACCGCTGTACAGGAAGGGGCGGCGCACGAAGCCGTCGGTGCCACCGACGATTTTGATCACCACGATCTCCTCGCGCCGGCTCTCTATCGCCAGGCGAATGGTATTCACCACCACCAGCACCACGGCGGCGGCCAGGCCCAGGGTGAGCACGCCGATCAGGCGGTCCCCGAGCTCGATAATCGCGTGCAGCCGGCGCACCCAGGCCACGTCCAGCTGGGCGTTGTCCACTTCCGGCAGAGCGTTGAGCCGGGTTTGCAGCGCCTCCACCTGGCCGGGGGCGGCGTTGTCCGGATAGACCACGATCAGCGGCGGCAGGGGGTTGTCCGGCAGGGCTTCAAGGACTTCCCCGAAGCCGGACATCGCCTTGAATTCGTCCAGGGCCTGGGCGCGGGTGATCACCTCGGTGCGCTTCACCGTGTCGAAACCGGCCCAGTCGTCGGCCAGTTGCCGTTGTCGGTTGTCGTCCACCTCCATTTCCAGGAACACGGACAGGTGGGCGTTGCCGTCCCAGCCTTTGGTGATCACGCGGGCGTTGTCCAGCAGCACCGCCAGGCCGGCGGGCAGCGCCAGGGCGATGGCGATCACCAGCACCGTCATCAGGGCGCTGGACGGCGCGGCGCGCATCCGGCTGAGCGCGTCGCGCAGGGAGTCCCGGTGGTGGTGGCGCCAGGCTCTCAGGCGGTCGCCCAGCGAGGTGCGCGCGCTGCGGGCGCCGGCGGGCCGGCGGGCGCGGGGGCTGTTAGGCGCCATGGTCGTCGTCCTCGCCGTCGTGAATCAGGCGGCCTTCGCGTAGCGTCAGCAGGCGGTGCCGGTGGCGGGCGATCAGCGACAGGTCGTGGGTGGCGATCAGCACCGCCACGCCGACCCGGGCGAAATCATGGAACAGGTCCATGATCTCGGCGCTGAGCGCCGGGTCCAGGTTGCCGGTGGGCTCATCGGCGAGCAGCAGCGGCGGCTTGTTGACCACCGCCCGTGCGATGCCCACGCGCTGCTGTTCCCCACCGGAGAGCATGATCGGGTTGAGCTTCTCCTTGCTCAGCAGGCCTACCTTGTCCAGGGCCGCGCGCACCCGTTTGCCGATATCGGCGCGGGCGAAGCCGGCGATCACCAGCGGCAGCGCCACATTGTCGAACACGCTGCGGTCGAACAAAAGCTGGTGGTTCTGGTGCACCATGCCGATCTTGCGGCGCAGGAAGGGCACCTGGCGGGTGCTGAAGCCGTTCAGGTTCTGGCCTTCCACGAACACCTGACCCTGGGTCGGGCGCTCGATCATCATGATCAGCTTGAGCAGCGTCGACTTGCCCGCGCCGGAATGACCGGTCAAAAAGGTCAGCTGGCCGGCGGGCAGCTCGAAGTGGATACGACGCAGGGCGTCCTTGCCGTTCGGGTAGCGTTTGCTGACCCGATCAAACTTGATCATGGGAGTCCTTCATCGGGCCACGTCCTCGAACAGCGCCTGCACGAATTCCTCGGCGTTGAAAGGCCGCAGGTCCTCGAGCTGCTCGCCGACGCCGATAAAGCGGATCGGCAGGCCGGTGCGCTTGGCCAGGGCGAACAGAATGCCGCCCTTGGCGGTGCCGTCCAGTTTGGTCAGCACCAGGCCGGTGACCCCGGCGGTGTCGCGGAATTCCTCGGCCTGATTGATGGCGTTCTGGCCGGTGCCGGCGTCCAGCACCAGCAGCACTTCGTGGGGCGCCTCCGGCGACAGCTTCTTCATCACCCGGGTGACCTTGGACAGCTCTTCCATCAGGTTGCCCCGGGTGTGCAGGCGGCCGGCGGTGTCGGCGATCAGCACGTCGGCGCCCCTCGACTGGGCCGCCTGCACCGCGTCGTAGACCACGCTGGCGGAGTCCGAGCCGGTGTGTTGCGCCACCACCGGGATGCTGTTGCGCTCGCCCCACACCTGCAGCTGCTCCACCGCGGCGGCCCGGAAGGTGTCGCCGGCGGCCAGCATCACGTTCTTGCCCTCGGCCTTGAAGCGGCAGGCCAGCTTGCCGATGGTGGTGGTCTTGCCGACCCCGTTTACGCCCACCATCAGAATCACATAGGGTTTTTTGGCGGTGTCGATTTCCAGCGGCCGGTCCACCGGCACCAGCAGGTTGCGCAGCTCTTCCTGAAGCGCTTCGTACAAGGCGTCCGCATGCACCAGCTCCTGGCGACCGACCCGATCGGTGAGGTTGCCGATAATGGTATCGGTGGCTTCCACGCCCACGTCCGCCACCAGCAGCTGGGTTTCGATTTCCTCGAAGATCTCGTCGTCGATCTCCTTGGCGCCCACCAGCAGATCCGCCAGGCCCTTGCCCAGGTTCTTGCTGGTTTTGCTCATGCCCTGCTTCATGCGCGTCCAGAAGCCGCCGTCGGATTCGGCGGTGGCTTCGGGCGCGGTTACCGGCTCGCTGGCCGGTTGCTCGGGCTGTGCCGGCGTCTCGGCCTCAGGGGTGGAGGCTTGCGGCTGCTTGCCGAACATGCGCGAAAACAGGCCGGCCTTCTTTTCGCCGCCGCGCGGCTCGTCGCCACCTGGGGCGCGGGCGCTGTCCTCGGCCGGGTCGCGATCGTCGTCGCGTGAAACTTCATCGTTCATGGTCAGTCGTATCCATCGGGTTGGGAGCCACCCGCTGCCCTGATGGGTTAGGGTGGGTGCCCGGAAATGCCTTGCCCGCTCATCACGGGCGCGCGGCTATCCTACCATTGTCATTGCTGCCCGCCATAAACAGCGTAGAGGATTGCGGATGAAACCACTGTTGATCGCCCTGGGGTTGAGCTTGATCACGCTCACCGCCCACGCCGAACTGCCGACCCACGAGTTCCAGCTCGATAACGGCCTCGACGTGCTGGTACGGGAGGATCACCGGGCGCCGGTGATCACCGTCATGGTCTGGTTCAAGGCGGGCAGCATCGACGAGGCGCCCTATGAAACCGGGCTCGCCCACGTTCTGGAACACATGATGTTCAAGGGCAGCAAGCGGCTCGATGCTGGAGAGTTCTCGCGCACCGTGGCCCGCTTCGGTGGCAGCGACAACGCCTTCACCAGCTATGATTTCACCGCCTACTTTCAACAGTATGAGGCGTCCCGGTTGCCGCTGGCCCTGGAGCTGGAGGCGGAGCGCCTGAAGAACCTGAAGATCGACGATGAATCGTTCCGCCGCGAGCTGCAAGTGGTCATGGAGGAACGCCGCCAGCGCACCGACGACAAACCCACGGCGCTGGCCTGGGAGAAGTTCCAGGCGGTGGCCCGGCCCGGCACCGGTTACGCCCACCCGATCATAGGCTGGCGCGACCAGCTTGCCCAGCTGCGACCGGAGCAGGCGCGCAGCTGGTACCAGCGCTTCTATGTGCCCGGCAACGCCACTTTGGTGATCGCCGGGGACGTGACCCCGGAGCGGGTGCGGCCGCTGGTGGAAAAATTCTTCGCCGATCTGCCCCAGGGCGAGACCCCGCCGCGTCCCGAGACCACGCTCAACCCGCCCGCCGGCGAGCGGCGCATGACCCTGCGCCTGCCGGTGCGGGTGCCGGCGCTGTATATGAGTTATAACGTGCCGTCCCTGACCACCGCCGACCACCAGGACGACTTCTACGCGCTGACCATGCTGGGCGGCGTGCTGGACGGCGGCATCAGCGCGCGTATGGAGAGCAACCTGGTGCGTGGCCAGCGTGTCGCCGCCGGTGTCGGCGCCGGCTATGACGGTCTTCAGCGCGGTAACGGTACCTTCACGATCACCGCCACGCCCAACCCGGAGGTGAGTCTCGAGGCGCTGGAGACGGCGATCAAGGCGGAGATCGAGAAGATCGCCCAGCAGCCGCCCAGCGAGGCGGAAATGGACCGGGTACGGGCCGGCGTGCTGGCGTCGCAGATTTATCAGCGCGATTCGGTGATGGGCCAGGCCATGGAGCTGGGCACCCTGTCGGTGCTGGGTCTGGACTGGCGGCTGGCGCAGCAATTCGATGACAACCTGGAAGCGGTGACCCCCGAGCAGGTTCAGCAAGCGGCGCGGGACTGGCTGGTAGCGGAACGCAGCGCCGTGGCCCATGTGATTCCGGAGGGCGAAGAGTGATGCACCCAATGAAACTGTTTCCCGCCGCGCTGGCGGCCTTGCTGCTGGCCGGCTGCGCCGGCTTTCCCTCCACCGCGGACCAGGTGCGCGAAGCGAAGCCGGCGGCGCCGGAACTGGCGATTCAATCCTGGCGCACCGAACAGGGCGCCAAGGTGCTGTTCGTGCCTTCACCGGCGCTGCCGATGCTCGACGTGCGCCTGGTGATGGACGCCGGCAGCGCCCGGGACGGCGACCAGCCCGGCGTCGCCGCGCTGACCAGCGCTCTGCTGGGCGAGGGCGCCGAGGGGCTGAGCGTGGACGAGATCGCCCGGGGCTTCGAGGACCGCGGCGCTCGCTTCTCCACCGGCAGCTATCAGGATATGGGCGTGATCAGTCTGCGCACCCTGTCGCGGCCCCGCTGGCGCGATGACGCCGTGGACCTGCTGGCGCGGGTGATCGGTACGCCCACCTTCCCCCTGGACGCGTTGGAGCGGATACGCACCAGCGCCCTGCAGGGCCTGAAGATGGAAAAGCAGGTGCCCGGACCGCAGGTGAATAAGGCGTTCCAACGCACCCTGTTCGGCGATCACCCCTATGGCCATCCGCAGTCCGGTACCCTGGACAGCCTGCCCGCCATTGAGCGCGCCGATCTGATGGCGTTCCACCAGCGCTATTACGCCGCCGGCAACGCGGTGATCGCCCTGGTTGGTGACGTCAGCCGCGAGCAGGCCGAAGCCATTGCCGAGACGCTCAGCGACGCCCTGCCGCGAGGCGACGCGGCCCCGCAACTGGCCCGCGCCGAACGTTTGAAGGAAGGCGTTACCGAGCACGTGGATTTTCCGTCCAACCAGACCCACATCCTGATCGGTAACCAGGCCACCTGGCGCGGTAACCCGGACCATGTGCCGCTGTACGTGGGCAATTACATCCTCGGCGGCGGCGGTTTCGCGTCACTGCTGACGCAGAAAGTGCGTGAGGACAAAGGTTTCGTCTACGGCATTTCCAGCTACTTCAAGCCGATGGCTGCCGGCGGTCCCTTCATTCTGCAGTTGCAAACCGCCAACGATAACGCCGACCAGGCCCTGGCGCTGACCATGGGCATCGTCCGCGATTTCATCCACGACGGTCCCACCGAGGCCCAGCTGGAGGCCGCCAAAGCGAACATTCTTGGCAGCCGGGCACTGGAAACCGCCGACAACGGCGATATCATCGGCCAGCTTGGCGCCATCGGCTTCTATGATTTGCCGCTGGACTATTTGCAGCGCTTTAACCGGCGCGTGGAAGCGGTGACCGTGGAGGACATCCGCGCGGCGTTCCAGCGCGCGCTGGACGCCGACCGGCTGGCGATCGTCAGCATCGGCCCCCGGGCCCCGGAAGCGGACGGGCAATGAAGGCAAGAGGCAAAACCAGCAAGGGGCAGGTACGCATCATCGGTGGCGAGCGGCGCGGCCACCGCCTGCATTTCGTGGATCAGCGCGGCGACCTGCGCCCGTCTTCGGATCGTATGCGCGAAACCCTGTTCAACTGGCTGCAGGCGGAGCTGCCCGGTGCCCGGGTGCTGGACCTGTTCGCCGGCTCCGGCGCCCTGGGCGCCGAGGCGCTGAGCCGCGGCGCGGCCCACGCCGTGCTGGTGGAGAAAAAGCGCGACCGCTGCGCGGACCTGACGCGGCAGTTGACGCCGCTGTTCGGTGATCGGGTACACGTTCAGTGTGCCGACGCGCTCAAGTGGCTGGCGCGCCGCACCGAGCGTTTTGACCTGGTGTTCGTCGACCCGCCCTACGATCTGGGGTTGGCGGCACCCGCTTGTCAGGCGCTGGAAGAACTCGGGCTGCTCAAGCCAGAGGCGCTTGTCTATGTCGAATCGCGTCGTCACGATGACGCGCCGGCGGTGCCTGAACGATGGCAATGCGTGCGCGAAAAAGAAGGCGGCGACGTGCGTGCCCGGCTTTATCGAAGAGAGTAGTTATGGCGGCCTTGCGGCCGCGATACAGGATGAAGGATACAGATTGGCACCGTGCCAGCCTTCCACCCTGTATCCTGCACCCTGCATCGCGGTCCATTGACCGCTTCTACGTTTAGGAGGTTTATTGTGTGGCTTGCTTTGGGGGCGGTGATCGCCGGTCTGTTGGTTCTGGTTTGGAGCGCCGACCGCTTCGTGGACGGCGCTTCGGCCACCGCCAAACACGCGGGCATGCCCACGCTGCTGATCGGCATGCTGGTGATCGGCTTCGGCACCTCCGCGCCGGAGATGGTGGTCTCCGCGCTGGCCTCTCTGGACGGTAATCCCGGGCTGGCCCTGGGTAACGCCTACGGCTCCAACATCACCAACATCGCGCTGATCCTGGGTGTGGTGGCGCTGATCAGCCCGATCGCGGTGCACTCTTCGGTGCTGCGCCGCGAGCTGCCGGTGCTGGCGGTGATCATGCTGCTGGCCGGCTACCAGCTCTACGACGGCCAGATCAGCCACGCCGACGCCATGGTTCTGTTGGCGGTGTTTTTCCTGCTGATGGGCTGGTCGGTTTACCAGGGTATGACCGGCAAAGGCGATCCCATGGTCGGCGATCTGGACGCCGCCGCCGAGCAGCCCATGCCCCTGGGGCGGGCAATATTCTGGCTGCTGTTCGGCCTGGTGCTGCTGGTGGTCAGCTCGCGCGTTCTGGTGTGGGGCGCGGTGAGCATCGCCGAAGGCCTGGGCGTCAGTGATCTGGTCATCGGCCTGACCGTGGTGGCGGTGGGCACCTCGCTGCCGGAGCTGGCGTCGGCGCTGGCGGCGGTGCGCAAGAACGAGCACGATCTGGCGCTGGGCAATGTGCTAGGCTCGAATCTGTTCAATACCCTGGCGGTGGTGGGTATCGCCGGGGCCATCACGCCGGTGCCGGCGGAGCCCGCCGTCTTTTACCGGGACTGGGTGGTGATGACGGTGCTCACCGTGGCGCTGTTCCTGATGGGATACGGCTTCCGGGGTGCGGGTACCGGACGTATCAACCGCGTCGAAGGCGCCATTTTGCTGTCCGTTTATCTGGGCTATACCGGTTATCTGGTGTCCACCCTGGTGCCGTCCGGCTGACAGGAGTCACACATGCATCGCCCCCCGTTACAGCAGAACTCGTTTCTGGCGCTGCTGGTCCTGGTCACGCTGGGCTTCTTCGTGTTGCTGAAGCCGTTTTACGCGCCCATTTTCTGGGCCTGCGCGGTGGCGGTGATCTTCTACCCCATGCAGCAACGGCTGCTGGCCAAATGGCCCGACCGCCCTACCCTGATGGCGCTGGTCACGCTGCTGGTGTGCACGGTGATGGTGGTGATTCCGGTGCTGCTGGTGGCGGCGTCGTTCATCACCGAAGGGCTGTCCGCCTACCAGAAGCTCCAGGAAGGCCAGCTCGACCCGAGTGAATACATCGCCACCTTCCGCGAGGGGTTTCCGTTGGCGTACCACTGGTTGGAACGGTTCGGTGTCGATTTCGCCAACCTGGGCGACCAGATCATGGAAGGCCTGAAAAGCGCCGGCCAGTTCCTCGGCAAGCGTGCCCTGGCGGTGGGCCAGAACACCTTCCGCTTCTTTATCGATTTGGGTCTGATGCTCTATCTGACCTTCTTCCTGCTCCGCGACGGCAACAAGCTGATCCAGATGCTGATCCGCGCGCTGCCCCTGGGCGACGACCGCGAGCGCATGCTGTTCAACAAGTTCGCTGAAATCACCCGCGCCACCATCAAGGGCAACCTGGTGGTGGCCGCCGTACAGGGGATGTTGGGCGGTTTGATTTTCTGGTTCCTGGGCATTCCGGCGGCGGTGCTGTGGGCCGTGGTGATGGCGGTGCTGTCGCTGATCCCGGCGGTGGGCGCCAGCTTGATCTGGATCCCCGTGGCGTTGTATTTGTACGCAGTGGGCGAAATTGTCGACGCGGTGATTCTCACCGCGTTCGGCGCCATCGTGATCGGTTTGGTGGATAACGTGCTGCGGCCGATTCTGGTCGGTCGGGACACCAAGCTGCCGGATTATCTGGTGCTGTTCTCCACGCTTGGAGGGCTGGCACTGTTCGGAATCACCGGTTTCGCGCTCGGGCCGTTGCTGGCGGGCCTGTTCGTCGCCTTCTGGCAAATCTTCATCCAGGAATTCAACGTGGAACCGGGGCCCGGCTGACGGGTCCATACCTCAAGGAACGAACCAGGAGAACAACATGAACGTGGGATTCTTCGTGCCGGTGGTG
>JBFJUC010000095.1:0-8781 GCA_041624875.1 Alcanivorax sp. | reverse complement strand
CGCCGCGGTCTTCGCCGGCCGCCGCAAGAAGGTGATCGGCGTGGACGTGAACCAGAACGCGGTGGACACCATCAACCGGGGCGAGATCCATATTGTCGAGCCGGAACTGGATATCGCCGTGCACGCGGCGGTGAAAGAGGGTTACCTGCACGCCACCACCGAGCCGGAGCCGGCGGACGCGTTTTTGATCGCGGTGCCGACGCCGTTCAAACGCCAGGCCGACCCGGACGCGGTGCCGGAACCGGACCTGAGCTTTATCCGCGCGGCGGCGCGTTCGGTGGCGCCGGTGCTGCGCAAGGGCAACCTGGTGATTCTGGAATCCACCTCGCCGGTAGGCGCCACCGAAGCCATGGCGGCCTGGCTGGCGCAGGCGCGCCCGGACCTGAGCTTTCCCCAGGACGCGGGGGAGGGCGCCGATATCCGCGTGGCGCACTGTCCCGAGCGGGTGCTGCCCGGGCGCATCATGCACGAGCTGATCGAGAACGACCGCATTATCGGCGGTCTGACACCGGCCTGTGCCGAGGCCGCCGCCGAGCTGTATCGCACCTTCGTGCGCGGCGACTGCCTGACCACCACGGCGCGCACCGCCGAAATGGCCAAGCTGACCGAGAACGCGTTCCGTGACGTCAACATCGCGTTCGCCAATGAGCTTTCGATTATCGCCGAGCGCCTGGATATCAACGTCTGGGAATTGATCGCGTTGGCCAACCGCCATCCGCGCGTCAACATTCTGCAGCCGGGCCCGGGCGTGGGCGGCCATTGCATCGCCGTGGACCCCTGGTTCATCGTCAGCGAGACGCCGGCTCTGGCGCGGCTGATCCGCGCCGCTCGGGAAGTGAACAGCGGCAAGCCGGACTGGGTAGTGGAAAAAATCAAAACGGCGGTGGGGGAGTTTTTGCAAGCGAACCCGGACAAGCGCGCGGTTGACGTGACCATTGCCTGCTTCGGCCTGGCGTTCAAGCCGGACATCGACGACTTGCGCGAAAGCCCGGCGCTGGATATCGCCGCCCGGGTGGCGGCGGAACACCCCGGGCCGCTGCTGGCGGTGGAGCCGAACATACAAGCCCTGCCGGCGGGTCTGGCGGAGCAGGGCGTGCGCCTGATGGCGGCCGACCAGGCCCTGGTGAACGCGGATGTGGTGGTCGCCCTGGTGGCGCACCGTTCGTTCCGCCGCGTGGCACCAGCGGCGCTTGACGGTAAAAGAGTGGTGGACGCCTGCGGGCTTTGGAACCGCGCCGCCCCATGATGTGGAAGAATCTGTCCTTCGGGTTGCTCAGCCGCCTGATCCAGATCATCGTTTCGTTCTTCACTATCGGCATGGCGATGAAGGCGATCGGCCTGGACGCCTGGTGGATCGTCGCCACGGCGCTGAGTGTGATCACCCTGCTGCTGATGGTGCAGGCCGCGTCCACGGCGGGGCTTTCCCGTCTTTTGATTGAGTATCAGAACCAGCCGTCGTCGTTCGGCGCTTTGTATGTGACCGCGCTGACCGCGTTTCTTTGCATGGGGCTGGTCGCCTTCGCGCTGGGTGGCTTGTTTTTCCTGTATTCCAGCTCGCCGATCGGCGATGAATTGCTGGTGTCGCTGGGCGGTTTGATTTTCACCCTGATCGCGATTCCCAAATACGCGGCCTTGTACGCCGCCGATCGGCTCGACCTGCAGTTCAAGATTCTGATCGCCACCGCCCTGGGCAAGCTGGCGCTGATCTCGCTGCTGTTCGCCGGTGAGCGCCTGGGCACCTTTACCTTCTGTACGGTATTGGCTTTCGAGCAGATGATGATTTATCTGCTGGTCAGCCTTCAGTTCAACCGGATCGTGGGTGAGGAGAAGCTGCCGCGCACCGGCCGTTGGTTCTATGCGGATGAGTTCCGTAAGGCGTTCTCGTTTAACGCCTGGATCAGTGTGAACAGCTTGAGCCAGAGCCTGATTATCACGGCGCCGCAGATTTTGTTGCACGGGGCGGTGGGCAGCCGCTCGTTATCCGTCTATGGGGTATTCCTGCAATTGCATAATTTTTCCCGGGGTTTCGTGGTGTCCATGAACGCCTCGGTGGTGACCCGTTCGTCGCTGGACTATGACGATGACCCGGACGCCTACCACCGCATGCTCGGCAAGAGCGCGGTGGGGCTGGCCGCGTTCTCGGTGGCGGGCTTCCTGGCTTTTCTGGCGCTCGGCGATCGCGCGCTGCAACTTTGGTTGGGTATCGACTTTGATGAACCGACGCTGTTTTTGCTTTCTCTATTGTTGATGACCACGCTGTACGCGTCGCTGTCGTTGGTGTTCGGGAATCTGTCGGTCACCAGCAAGCGTGTTAAGCCGCCGGCGTTGGCCGGCTTCCTGATTGCCGTGGTCGCCGTGGTGGCGTTGATTTTCCTTGAAGAGCAGGGCGTGCAGTCATTGAGCCACTACGCTTATGGCGTGGCCCTCTTTCAGGTGATCTACGTGATGACGAAAAACATCGTGACCTTGTACGCCCTCGGGCCGATTCTCAGCCTGACGGAGAAGTACAAACAGCTCGGCATCAACGTGCTGGCATTGGCGGTGATGGCCGTGTTCCTGGCGTGGAGGTTCTGATGGATCGGCTTTTGAGGTTGTTCCACACGGTCCGCTTTCTTCGCTGGCGCCAGGTATGGTTTCGCCTGTACTACCGTGTGCGGCCCTTGCGCGTTGTCAGCGCCACCACCGCCGAGCCCCGTCGCCACGATCTGAGTCTGGTTCCCAGCCCCTGGGGCACCCGGGCCACGGAGGACGGTCGTCATTTTGAGTTTCTTGGCGAGGCCGGGCGGGTGGAGACCGCCGAGGACTGGAACGCGCCCCGATTCAGCAAGCTCTGGCTTTACAACCTGCATTATTTCAACGACCTCAACGCGCCTGATTCGGAACACTGGCGGGACCTGGATGGCGCGCTGCTGGACCGCTGGATCGATGAAAATCCCCCCGCCCGCGGCAACGGCTGGGAACCCTATACGCTGTCCCTGCGCATTGTGAACCTGGTCAAGTGGTTGACGCGCCAGCCACGGGTGGAGCCGCGCTGGCTGGCCAGCCTGGCGACCCAGGCACGGGCGCTGATGAGGCAAATCGAATGGCCGATTCTGGCCAATCATCTGTTTGCCAACGGTAAGGCGTTGGTGTTCGTGGGCGCCTACCTGTCCGGTCGGGAAGCGGACGGCTGGTTGCGTCAGGGGCTGGCGATTCTGGATCGCGAAATCCCGGAGCAGTTTTTACCGGATGGCGGGCACTTCGAACGATCGCCGATGTATCATGACGCCCTTCTTTGGGATCTGTGCGATCTGGTCAACCTGGCCGGTGGTGCCGACTTGCCGGCTTTGGCGTCGCGCCGGGGAGGCTGGCTTGCGGCGCTCGACCGGGGCCTGGCCTGGTCGGCGGGTCTTCGCCATCCGGACGGCGATATCGCGTTCTTTAACGACGCCGCTTTCGGGGTTGCTCCGACGCTGACGGCGTTGCGTGATTATCGCGCGGCGCAGGGCAACGTGCCGCCGGCGGCGTCCGCCGGCCAGGGTGCCGCCCGCCATTACGCCGACAGCGGTTACGCGGCCATCGACCTGGGACCGGGAAACCGGGCGCTGCTGGATATCGCGCCGGTGGGGCCGGATTATCAACCCGGCCATGCCCATGCCGATACATTGAGTTTCGAGTTGAGCCTGTTCGGGCAACGGGTGCTGGTCAATTCCGGAACCTCCCAGTATGGCGATGGCGAGGAGCGTCTGCGCCAGCGCGGCACCGCCGCCCACAATACCGTGACCGTGGACGGTCAGGATTCCTCGCAGGTGTGGTCCGGTTTCCGCGTGGCGCGCCGTGCCCGGCCGGCGGTGGAAACGTTCCGGGTCGACGGCGAGCGGGTGCGGGTGACGGCGAGCCACGACGGCTACCGGCGGTTGCCCGGCGACAATGTCCACCGGCGGACCTGGCACCTGGCGCCCGGCCAGTTGCGTATCGAGGACGCCGTCTCCGGCCGGTTCGGCGAGGCCGTCGCGCGGTTTTATTTGCACCCGGACGCGCACCCGCGGCTGGCGCGCGACGGCGTCCAGGTCGACCTGGACGGCGGTTCCATGCGTGTGCGGTGTGAGGGCGCGGCATCGGTGACCCTTGAGCCCGCCAGTTGGCACCCCGCGTTTGGTTGTACGGTGCCCAATCAGTGTATTGTTGCCGCCTTTTCCGGGGCGACCACCCTGGTCGCCGACATTATCTGGCAGGATGAGGCAGAGCGGAGGCCCATTTGAGAGTACTGTTTCTGAGCTTTTATTATCCGCCCGATCTTTCCGCCGGCTCGTTCCGGTCCGTGGCGCTGGTGCGGGCGTTGCTCGAGCGGCTGCCGCACGACGCTCATATCGACGTGATCACGACCTTGCCGAACCGTTACAGCACGTTCAGCAGTGAGGCGCCAGTCCGCGAAGAGCATCCCCGGCTCACCGTGCACCGGGTGGCGCTGCCGGCGCATAAAAGCGGCATGGTGGATCAATCCAAGGGCTTTCTCACCTATGCGCGGGGAGCGCTGGCGTTGTGTAAGGGAAAGCGCTATGACCTGGTCTACGCCACCTCGGGCCGCTTGTTGAGCGCGTCGCTGGGCGCGCTGCTGGCGCGCCGTCATGGGGCGCCTCTGTATCTGGATATCCGCGATATCTTCGTCGACACCATGAAGGACGTGCTGCCGCGCAAGATGGCCTGGGCGATCAAACCGTTCCTGTCCGCACTGGAGCGTTGGACGGTAGGTTCCGCCCGACGGGTGAACCTGGTTTCCCCCGGGTTTCTGCCGTACTTTCAGGCCCGCTACCCGGCACGGGACTGGGCGTTGTTCAGTAACGGCATCGACGAGGAATTTCTTATCGACGTCGAGCCGGCCCCGGCGTCGGCGCGGCTCGACCCGCCGCCGGCCGGTGAGCGGGTCCTGGATGTGGTGTACGCCGGCAATATGGGGGAAGGACAGGGCTTGCACGCGATTGTGCCGGCGTTGGCGCGACGCTTTCAGGGCCGTTTGCATTTCCGGCTGGTGGGTGACGGTGGCCGTCGGGCGCAATTGGAGCAGGCGTTAACAGACGCCGGCTGCGATAATGTGACACTGTTGGACCCGGTCAAACGGACCGAGCTGATTGAGTTGTACCGGTCCGCGGATGTGTTGTTTCTGCATTTGAACGATTATCCGGCGTTCAAAAAGGTGCTGCCTTCCAAGCTGTTCGAGTACGCGGCTCTGGGCAAGCCGGTCTGGGCCGGCGTGGGTGGTTACGCCGCCCGCTTTGTCGACGAGCACATTGATAACGCGGCGGTGTTCGCACCCTGTGATGTGGAAGGCGCGGCGCGGGCGTTCGAGGCGCTGACGCCGGTGACCCGGGCGCGCCCGGAGTTCGTGGCGCGGTTCCGCCGTGATGTGATTATGGCGCGCATGGCCCGGGACGTTTTGTCGGTCTCCGGCGATATTCAAAACAAAGAGACGCATTAATGGCCTTTCTGTACTGGCTTTTGCCACTGGTGTTCCTGTGCTCGCTGGTGGGTACCTGGATGCTGCGGCATTACGCGGTGTCCCGCAGTATTCTCGACGTGCCCAATGCGCGCAGTTCCCACCAGGTGCCGACGCCCCGTGGCGGCGGCGTGGCGGTGGTGGTGACGTTCCTGGCCGGTTTGCCGGTGCTGGCGGCGCTCGGCGCGGTGTCCTTCCCGGCGGCGGTGGGGCTGTGGGGCGCCGGCGCGCTGGTGGCGGCGATCGGCTGGCTGGACGACCACGGCCATGTGGCGGCCCGCTGGCGCTTGCTCAAGCATTTCGGCGCCGCCGTCTGGCTGCTGTACTGGCTGAACGGCCTGGCGCCGGTGACCCTGTTCGGGTTCTGGATCGACTTTGGCTGGACCGGGCACATCTTCACCGCGTTTTACCTGGTGTGGATGCTCAACCTCTACAACTTCATGGACGGCATCGACGGGCTCGCCGGTGTGCAGGCACTGACCACGGCTCTGGGGTGCGTGTTTATCTACAGCTTGCTGGGCGAGGCCGGGTTGATGGCGCTGCCGTTGTTGCTGTGCGCCTCGGTGGCCGGCTTCCTGGTATGGAACTTCCCGCCGGCGCGGATTTTCATGGGCGACGCCGGCAGCGGTTTTCTCGGCTTTATGATCGGCGCGTTGTCCCTGCACGCCGCCTGGGCGGTGCCGGAAATGCTGTGGAGCTGGCAGATTCTGATGGGCGTGTTCATCATCGACGCCACCTTTACCTTGATCCGCCGTCTCAGTAACGGCGAAAAAGCCCACGAGGCCCATCGCACCCACGCTTACCAGTACGCGTCCCGGCACTACGGCTCGCACCGCGCGGTGACGTTGCGGGTGCTGGCGATCAATGTGTTGTGGCTGTTGCCGCTGGCCACCTTCGTGGCCCTGGAGTGGTTGGACGGCCCGCTGGCGGTACTGATCGCCTATACCCCGTTGATTGTGCTGGCGGTGCGTTTTAACGCCGGGCGCCCGGAACCGGACGTCTAGGGCGTCAAAATAGTTACATATCAAGGTGGTAATGTGATAAAGGGCACATCAAAATACGGGGTCTCTACATCGGGGACCGACAAGGAACTGTCAAAATGGCTCTAAGCGCGATGCAGCGTAGCGTCTCCCGGGTGCTTCAATGCAGCCGGTGGCAAAAGCGTGGGATCATGATGATCGCCGACGCCCTGGTTTTGCCGGTTTTGCTGTGGGGCGCCTATGCCCTGCGTTTCAGCACGCTTCAACCGGTGGTCCAGGATACCTGGCTGTTCGCGATCGCCGCCCTGACCAGCGTGGCGATGCTTTACGTGGCCGGCTTTTACCGCTCGATTCTCCGTTATCTCGGCTCCGAGGCGGCCTGGTCCATCGTTACCGGCATGTCCGCTTCGGTGATCACTCTGGCGGCCATGTCCTACATGGTGCCCGCCGAGGTGCCGCGTTCCATCTTCGTGATCTACTGGCTGCTCGGGACCATGTACCTGGGCGCCAGCCGTTTTCTGGCGCGCCGCTTTCTGTTCCGGGTGATGGCCGGCTACCTGAACCGGGAGCGGGTGGCGGTGTTCGGCGCCGGCGAGGCGGGCGCGCAGCTGGTGGCGGCGCTGCAATCCGGCCGCGAGCTGAACCCGGTGCTGGTGGTGGACGACGACCCCGGCAAGCAGGGGTCGCTGCTGTGCGGGGTGCCGGTGGTCAACCGCCAGGGGCTGCAGGCCAAGGTTAAGCAGGGCGCGGTGAGCACGGTACTGCTGGCGCTGCCCACCTTGCCCCGGCACCGGCGCATGTCATTGGTGAACTGGCTGGAACAGCTCGACATCCGCGTGCAGACGGTGCCCACCTTCAACGACATCGCCAGCGGTCGCGCCCGCCTGGATGAGATTCAGGACGTGGCCATCGAGGACCTGCTCGGCCGTGACACCGTGCCGCCCAGGCTGGACTTGCTGAGCCGCTGCATCAGCGGCAAGCATGTGCTGGTGACCGGCGCCGGTGGCTCCATCGGCTCGGAGCTTTGCCGCCAGATCGTCAAGCTGGCGCCGGCCCGGCTGGTGCTGCTGGAACAAAGTGAAGTGGCGCTGTACGACATCGAGCGCGAGCTGCGCGGGCTGATCGAACAAAGTGATCGCGACACCACCCTGATCCCGATGCTCGGCTCGGTGGTCAACCGCGGGCACGTGCAGCGTCTGTGCCGGGAAAACCGCATCGACACGCTGTACCACGCAGCGGCCTATAAGCATGTGCCGATCGTCGAGGACAACCCGGCGGCGGGCGTGCGCAACAACATCATCGGCACCCTGGCGGCGGCGGAAGGCGCTGAAGCCGCCGGGGTGAAGCACTTCATTCTGATCTCCACCGATAAAGCCGTGCGCCCCACCAACGTGATGGGGGCCACCAAACGGTTCGCCGAGATGGTGTTGCAGACGATGGCGGCGCGGGGCAGCGAGACGGTCTTTTCCATCGTCCGCTTCGGTAACGTGCTGGGCTCTTCCGGCTCGGTGGTACCACTGTTCCGCGACCAGATTCGCCAAGGCGGCCCGGTCACCGTGACGCACCCGGATGTGGTGCGTTATTTCATGACCATTCCCGAGGCGTCACAGCTGGTGATCCAGGCCGGGGCCATGGCCAAGGGCGGCGAAGTGTTCGTTCTCGACATGGGCGAGCCGGTGCGGATTCTGGATCTGGCGCAAACCATGATCCGGCTGATGGGGCTGTCGGTGCGCGACGAGACCAACCCGGAAGGCGATATCGACATCGTATTCAGTGGCCTGCGGCCCGGGGAAAAGCTGTTCGAAGAGCTGCTGATCGGCGACGCCAGCGTGCGCACCGAGCATGAAATGATCATGCAGGCCCACGAAGAAACCCTGTCCGACAGTGACGTGGTGACGGCGATGGAAGCCTTCCGCGCCGCGCTGGACCGGGGCCAGGCCGAGCCTCTGAAGGCGTTGCTGCGAAGCTACGTGAACGGTTATCAGCCGAGCCCGGAAGAGAGCGAGGCGCCGGTGGCGCGCGGCGTCGAGACCGCCGCCGTGGCCAGCCCCCAGGTGGTGTCCGGAAAGGGCGTCCATTAAAAAGGGCGCCATAAAGGCGCCCCGGGCTCGAAGTGACGGAGACTCTAAAACAAAACATCACTCGATATTCCGCGGTCCGGCCACATCCCTGTCGTTACTGTCCATCCCACGAAGCGCAAGAGACTGCCACTGTGTGAGCACGGTCTCAATTCACAGCCTGATACTTTCTGTATACCTGCTCCCCTTCCTGCCAATAAAAAAGGCGCCCTTGGGCGCCTGAAGTCATACAAAACGACTATGAAACGAT
>JBFJUC010000094.1:0-8900 GCA_041624875.1 Alcanivorax sp. | reverse complement strand
TCCCCAGTGGCGCCGCCGTCCAGGCTTTACACAATTTGATCCCCCCGGCGTAGGAACTATTGCCTTTCCCCCTGTCCCACCTGCCAGGACGCATCGGGAAACGCGTCTTAAAACTGTATTGGATAGGAGAAGCTCCATGAAAAAGCCTCTGATGTCATTGTCCGCTCTTTTCCTCGCCGCCGGCCTGACCGGCGCCGCTTTCGCCCAGCAGGGCGCACCCCAGCAACAGGGCCAGCCAGGTGCGGCTCAGCAGGGCCAGCCGCCCGCGCAGCAGGCGCCGCAGGGCCAGCCGAACCCGGCGCTGGGTGACGCTTCCGATATCACCGACGAGGAAGTGAAGAAATTCGCCGACGCCCAGGCCAAAGTGGAACAGGTAAAAGGTGAATACCAAAGTCAGGTTCAGGCGGCTTCCGAGAATCCGGAGAAAGCCATGGAAGTGCAGCGTGAAGCGCAGCAGAAAATGGTCAAGGCGGTGAAGGACACCGGCCTGGACGTGCGCAAATACAACCAGATCGCGCAGCTGGCACAGTACGACACCGATCTGCGTGAGCGCATTCAGGAAAACATGTAAGCCCGTTCCGCCCGGCGACGCCGGGCCGTGACCTTGAGAACCCCGCCACGGCGGGGTTCTTTCGTTTCTTTTCACGTGCACAATGGCTTCATGCTCGGAACCTGGGAAGGGGAAGACGAATGCGTGAAGACCAGGGCGAGGAAAGCGCCCGCCACACCGAACAACTGTCGGCGCTGACGCTGTTGATGTATCAGGCCGCCCAGGATCCGGAACGCTGGGCGGAGATGAGCGCCCTGCTCCGCGACGCCGCCCTCCCGTTCGACGACGACCACCTCTACCAACAACCAACCCGGCGACGCCGCATGCTCGATGCCCTGATCCCCCATGTGGAGCAGGCGTTGCGTCTCGGCGAGCAGATGGAACGCACCCGGGAAACCCGGGACCTGGCGGTGGCGACGCTGGAGCGTCTGCCCATCGGTATCGCGGTGGTGGACGCGCAGCTCAATATCATCACTCTCAACCGTATCGCCGCCGGCGCGCTCAGCGACAGCGAGGTGTTGAGCAACCACCAAGGGCGCCTGCGCATTAACAACCGCCGCCAGCACCAGGCCCTGCATAAGGCGCTGGCCCGCTGCCTGGAGCAGGGTAGCCACCATGCGCTGCCGCTAACGGAGCCGGCCTCCGGGGTGACGGTGTCCCTACTGGTGTGCCCGAGCCGCACCGTGGACATGGAAGACCCGGAGCGCCCGGCCGTGACCCTGTTTATTTCCCACTCCAACCTGGACAACCTGGTGGACGAGGCCCTGCTCGGCGAGCTGTACGAGCTGACGCCGGCGGAGAGCAAGGTGGCCAAGGGGCTGGTCGGCGGCCACACCCTGGACCGCATCGCCGAGGACGCCCAGGTAGCACCGGCCACGGTGCGCGCGCAATTGAAGACGGTGTTCCGTAAGACCGACACCGGCCGCCAAGCGGAGCTGGTCTCAGTGATCCTGTCCGGCCTGGCGCCGTTGGCGCCCGGCCCGACCGAGCGCGGCCCGACCGAACGAACGCCGCTCGCCCAACCGCAAGCACCACTGAGTCCGCCGGCCCTGGAAAGCTTCGAGAGCGGAAAACTCACCACCGACGACGGTCGCACCCTGCGCGTCCATCAATACGGCAACGCCGACGGCACTCCGGTGATCTTCTTCCACAGCGTACGCGGATCGCGGCTGGAGGTGCCCGGCGGCGCCGACATACTGCATGAGCTGAACCTGCGGCTGATCGTGCCGGACCGGCCCGGTTACGGGCTGTCCGACCCGCTCAAGGACAGAAGCATTGACGACCTGGTAAGCGATCTGGAGCTGTTGACCGAGCACCTGGGCATCCACCGCTTCCATTTGCTGGGCTATTCCCTGGGCGGCTTTCTCGCGTTGCACTGCGCCAGCCATCTCGGTGACCGGGTGGAAAGGCTGGGCCTGGTGTCGGCACTCGGGCCCACCCATCTGAGCGGCGACGCCGACCCGATGCGCGGCCTGTTCCGGATGGTGGTGGGCGTCGCCGACCGGGCGCCGGACCTGATGGAGAACGTGCTTAACCTGGTGGCGCGGGGACTGATCAAGAATCCGGATAAGCACCTGCGCCGCTTCGTAACGTTCACCAGCCCGGCGGACGCGCCGGTGTTCGCCCAGCCGTGCCACCGGGACGCCTATGTGAAAGCGGTCAGGGAGGCCTACCGCCACGGTTGCCAGGGCTTCGTGGAGGATCTGCGCGCGGTGGCCCGGGCCCCGGAGCCCGCCGCCGCGTCGCTGACCATGCCGGTCTATCTGTGGCATGGCGAGCGGGACGGCCAGGTGCCGGTGGCCCAGGCGCTGGCGGTGGAGCAGTGGCTGCCCAACAGCCGCCTGACCCTGGAGCCGGACGGCGGCCACTTCTTCGTGTACGAGCGCTGGCGGGACATCCTTACCCGCTTCACGGAACCGGCCTAGCGGGCTAGAAGCTGACGCGCATGCCCAGCCAGTAGCGGCGGCCGTCTTCCACATAGCCGTACTCGTCCTGGAAGATCTCCTTGTCGGCGATGTTGTACACGCCGGTGTTCAGGGTCGCCTGGGGCGTGAGCTTGAAGGCGAGACCGGCGTCCACCAGGGTGTTCGACGGCGCCACGAGGCTGCTGCTCGACGGGCCGGTGGTGGGCTGGCTCTCTTCGCCGCGGTAGCGTACCGCCAGCCAGGGGGACAACCGGCCGGTCACGCGCCAGTCCGCCTGCAGGCTGGCCAGATGCTTGGGCACCTGGTTAAGCGGCTCGCCCTTATACTCGCCGGACTTCTGCTCCGAATCGGTGTAGGTGTAGCTGAGCGTCAGATCCAGGGTACGCGCCAGGGTGGTCGACACGGCGGCTTCCACGCCCCGGGTCACTGCTTCGTCCACGTTCACCCGGTAGGTGGGGTCGGAACCGAACTGGTTGGGGCCGCCGGTGCAGACACTGGGCGGACAAGCGATACGGGTGATCTTGTCCTTGAAGTCGTTGTGGAACACGGTGACGTTGGCTTGCAGATCGCGGCCGGCGTTGAAGTACAGGCCCAGTTCCTTGTTCACCGAGGTTTCCGGCTCCAGGTCCGGGTTGCCGTAGACGTCGCCGCCCCGGCTTACCTGGCCCCAGTCCGGGGTGATCTCACGCAGCGACGGGGAGCGGAAGCCGGTGGACACGCCGCCCTTCAGGGTCCAGCGCGGTGCCATGCCCCACACGCCGTACAAACGCGGGCTCACGTGGCTACCGTAGTTTTCGTCGTCGTCGAGGCGGACCCCACCGGTGATCGACACATTACCCGGCAGCATCCATTCGTCTTCGGCGAACAGCGCCCATTTGGAAGCGTCCACCTCGGTACGGTCGGAGATCTGGTTGGAGGTCTCGTCGGACAGCTCTTCCTTTTCAAAGTTGGCGCCGACGGTGAGCAGGTGGTCGCCCAGCGGCGCCGCCAGGGCGGTCTTGGCGGAAGTGTTGGTAACCTTCATTTCGCGGGTCAGGTTTTCCGCTTCCTCGCGCTGCACGTAGGAGTCGGTGGTGCCGAAATCCCAGCGGCCGGTGTGGCTCAAAGCCAGCACTTCGCGGGTGAATTCATTATCGGAATCCGTGCAGCCGCCCCGGCAGCCGGTGGCCGGCGCGCTGTAGCCGATCAGCGAGCGGCGGTCCTGCTTGGTCTGCCCTGCTTCCAGGGTGAAATCGTGGTTGTCGGTGGGGGTGAACGACAGGCGCGCGTTGAGGTTCTTCAGGTTCTTTTCTTCGAAGCCGTCCACGAAGCGGTCTTCCTGGCGATTACTGGCGCGGCCGTACACCTGCAGGCCCAGCGTGTCCGCCAGCAACGGCCCGCTAAGGCTGAAGTTGCCCTGCTGACTATCGCCGGAGCGGGGATCGTCCTGGATGATGGTGTCCAGCTGCACCGCGCCGCCCCACTCTTCGGCGACTTTACGGGTGATCACGTTGATCACGCCGCCAATGGCGTCGGAACCGTACAGGGTCGACATGGGGCCGCGCACCCCTTCGATCCGCTCAATGGACTGCAGCGGCGGCAGCCAGTCCTGCTCGAAGCCGGCGCTGCCGTTAGGGCGGGTTTCGCGGGTGGAAACCGGCTTACCGTCCACCAGGATCAGGGTGTACTGGGAAGGCATGCCGCGGATCACGATGTCGTTGCCCCGGTCGCCGGAACCGCCGCCGGTGATGATCACACCGGGAATGTCGCGCAGCGCGTCGGTGGCGTCTTGATAGTAGCGCTGCTCGATTTGCTCACGCGTGATCACGCTGATCGAGGCCGGCGCGTCTTCCAGTTGCTGGGCGTGCCCCGACGCGGTGACCGTCACCTGGCCCAGGGCGTGGCTGTCGTCACTGTCCGCCAGCACCGGCCCGGCGGCCAGCAGCGCGACCGCTCCCCATAACGCAAATCGCATCCCAGTACTCCTTTTTGGTCAATCCAATTAACAGAAGCAGGAATGATAGTAATTCTTATTTGCAGATAAAGAGGATTTACAAACTATACGTTCACTGCGGGAACTTCCCGGGCGGCGGGTAAGCACAGGTGCACGCGCAGGCCCGGCCGGCCGTTCTCTGCCCAGATCCGGCCACCCTGGCGGTTCACCGCCCGCCGCGCGATGCTCAGCCCCAAACCGAAGCCGCTGCCGGCGGAGCGCGCCCGGTCCAGGCGCACGAAAGGCTCAAAGATGCTGTCCAGCCGGTCTTCGGGAACGCCGGGGCCCCGGTCGCTGATCCACAGGTGCCAGCAGTCGCCCTCGCGGCGGCCGTCCAGGCAGACGGGGCCTTCCGGCGGCGAATGGCGTACCGCGTTGCGCACCAGGTTTTCCATCGTCTGGGCCAGATCATTGAGGTTACCGGCCAAGCGGGCGTCGGCGGGCAACCGGCACGGAAAGCAGCGGGCCGGCCAGCCGCTTTCAAAGGCGGCGTTGTCGACCACCAGATCCCACACCGCCGATGGCGACAGCGGTTCGGTGGCGGTGTCACGCTGCTCGGTGTCGTGCCAGGCCAGCGACAGCGTGTCCGAAACCAGCTCACGCATGGCGGTCACTTCCCGAGCCACGCGGCGGCGCAGGTCCTGCTCCGAGAGGTCGCCTTCCAGGGCGACAGTGAGGCGGCTGAGAGGGGTGCGCAGTTCGTGGGACATATCGTGCAGCAACTGGCGCTGAGTGCCGAGCACCTGAGCGACCCGCTCGGCCATCCGGTCGAAGCGCCGGCCCAGGTCGCCGAACTCGTCCCGGCGGGCCGCCAGCCCCGGGCCCACCCGCGCTTCCGGGTCGTCCTGGAAACGCCGCACCCGAGCCTGCAACAGCCGCAGCGGCACCATGGTGCGCCAGTAGAGCAGGCCACCGGCGAGCATCGCCAGCAGCGCCGGCAGCACCACCACCAGCAGCGTCCGCCACAGCGGCCAGTGGCGCCCGGGCATGAAACGCGGCGGCAATTGCATCACCAACCGCCCCGCCTGGGGGTCTTCCGGGAAGGACACGCCAATGTAGGGCATCGCCGTGGAACGGAAGCTCATGCGCCAGTCCAGCTGACGCTGGAACCGCAGGCCGGCGCGCTGGCTCTCGGTAAGCGGTCGGCCACTGAGAGAATGATCGCTGGCGTCCACCACCATGGCGTCACCGGGCTCGCGCCCACGCAGCCGCTCCAGCCACGCCGACACGCCTTCGGCGCCACCCCGGTTCCAGGCGTCCTCCGCTTGGGCGGCGTATTCGCGCATCACCACCTTGGCCGGCTCGTCCAGCAAGACCACGTGCTCGCCCACGGTGCGCAGCAGCCAGCCGCTGAGCGTGACGGTGAACACCGCGCTCAGGCACAACAGCAGCGCCAGCTTCCAGAAAAGGGAATGACGGCCTGGGATCATGGGTTCGATGCGGTGGACAGGGTATAGCCCTGCCCCCAGACGGTGCGCAGCGGCTGGCCGGGCACCCCGGCGGCACGCAGCTTGCGGCGCAGGTGGCTGACGTGCAGGTCGAGGCTGCGGTCGTGGCGCCCGTAACCACGGTGCAGCACGGTCTGATACAGGAAAGCTTTGCTCAATACCTGGTCGCTCTGTTCCAGGAACACACGCAGCAACCGGAACTCGGTGACGGTGAGGTCCAGCGCCCGCTCGCGATAGCCGGCGGTTTCGGTATCCAGATCCAGGGTCAGGCCGTCCAGGCGCAGGTGGCCGTGGCGGGGCCGCACGCCGGCACCACGCTCCAACGCCACCCGGCGCAGCACGGCGGCCACCCGTACCGCCAGCTCGGCCATGCTGAACGGCTTGGGCAGGTAATCATCGGCGCCGCGCACCAGGCCGGTGATACGGTCCTGCTCATCGCCCAGGGCGGACAGCAGAATCACCGGCACCGGGCTGGTTTCACGCAAACGAGCCAGCAACGCCAGACCGTCCAACCCGGGCAGCAGGATATCCAGCAGCACCAGGTCAAAGTCGCCGTCACGGGCCAGAGTCAGGCCCTCGTCGCCGTCGCGGCACAGCGTCACGCGGTGATTCCGGTCGCGGAAATAGTCCCCCAGGTCAGCGCTCAATACGGGATCGTCCTCGATCACCAGCAGGCGCGACGGGCAGCTCGTTATGGCATTCATTCGCAAATAGTAAGTATTATCATTACAGCAATCCACAACCTTACACTCTTTACGCATTTCTTCATTGTGGATGGGAATCATTCCCAATACCATCCAACTCCTAATTCGCAGGCACGGCGGAGCGCGTGAACAAAAAAGCCAAAGCCCGGTGGCTCAAGCAACTTCACCAGTGGCACTGGATCAGCTCCGCTCTGTGTCTGATCAGCATGGTGCTGTTCAGTGTCACCGGGATCACCCTCAACCACGCGGCGGACATTGATGCCCAACCGGTGATTACCGACCGCGAAGCGGTGCTGCCGCCGCCATTGCTCGAGACCCTGGCGCAAACGGAAAGCGGCCCCTTGCCGGAACCGGTGCGCCAGTGGCTGGCGCGGGAGGTGGGCATCCAGGTGGACCAGCGCGACGCGCAATGGTCCGCCGCCGAGGTGTACCTGGCCCAGCCGCGTCCCGGCGGCGACGCCTGGCTGGCCATCGACCGGGGAAACGGCGACCTGATCCACGAGGACACCGACCGGGGCTGGGTGGCGTTTTTCAACGACCTGCACAAGGGTCGCCACAGCGGCGCCGTGTGGTTCTGGTTTATCGACGTGTTCGCCGTGGCGACGCTGCTGTTCGCCCTTACCGGCCTGGCGCTGATGGCCTTACACGCCAAACGCCGGCCGGCCACCTGGCCGGTGACCGCCCTGGGCCTGATCGTGCCCTGGCTGTTGATCGCCCTGTTCGTGCACTGACTGGAGAACACAATGCGCCCCTGGCTTGCGCTTAGCACCACTGTTTCCGCCGCTCTGTTCGCCGGCGCCCTCACCGCGAACGCCGGTGCCGCCGAGCTGCGTTTGCAGGTGGATATCCCGCGCATGGCGGTGGCGGAATACCACGCGCCTTATCTGGCGTTCTGGCTCAAGCACGCCGACAGCGGCGAGGTGGTGCCGCTGGGGCTGTGGTACGACGACCAGGAAAAATGGCTCAAGGACCTGCGTTTGTGGTGGCGCCGCACCGGGCGCACGCAAAGCGCGCCCTACGACGGCCTCACCGGCGCCACCCGCCGCCCCGGCACCCATTCGGTGGATTTCTCCGAACTGCCGGCGCTCGCCGACCTGCCAGCGGGCGACTACCAATTGGTGGTGGAAGCGGCCCGCGAAGTGGGCGGCCGTGAAGTGGTGCGTCTGCCGTTCCACTGGCCGGCGGACGACACCCACACCGTTACCGCCGAAGGCGACACCGAACTGGGCAACGTCACCCTGCATGTGGCGCCGTAACTCTTATCCGTAAAGGAGCATCCTCATGTCACGATCATTTCTCGCCGGCGCCGCCAGCCTGGCCCTGGCCGGCGCCCTGCTGCTGAGCCCCGCCGCCCAGGCCCACAAACGCTGGCTGCTGCCCAGCCACACCGTGGTGTCGCAAGCCCAGTGGATCGCCGTGGACGCCAGTGTCTCCAACGACATCTTCGACGTGGACCGCCCCTACCCCCTGACCGCCCTGCAAGCGGTCGGCCCGGACGGCAAGCCAGCCGCCATCGACAACCGCCTGGAAGGCCACCGGCGCAGCGTCTTCGACGTGCAACTGACCCAAGCCGGCAGCTACCGTCTCACCCTGCCCGGCCAGTCCTACTTCCTGACCTGGCAGGAGAACGGCGAAACACAACGGCGCCGTGGCTGGAACGGCGCCGACGCCCTGCTCGCCGAGCTGCCCGACGACGCCGAACACGTGGCGCTCACCGAAACCCACAGCCGCCTGGAAGCCTTCATCACCATGGGCGCGCCCAACACCGCCGCCCTGAAACCCTCCGGCCAGGGCCTGGAACTGCAACCCCTCACCCACCCCAACGACCTTTACGCCGGTGAAAGCGCCCGCTTCCGCTTCCTGGTCGACGGCGAACCCGCCGAAGGCGTGGAAGTGGAGCTGGTCCCCGGCGGCACCCGCTACCGCGACAGCCAGGACCACTGGACCCTGACCAGCGACGCCAAGGGTGAAATCACCATCGACTGGCCCGGCGCCGGCCGCTACTACCTGGAAGCCGGCTTCGCCGACAAACACCCCGACCACCCGAAAGCGCAACAGCGCCGCCTGCAATACCTGGCCACCTTTGAGGTGCTGCCGCTTTAAGGTCTCTGGGATCCTGCCGGGCGGCTTTGCCGCCCTTTCGCGGGCGGGGCCCGCTCGCACAAGCCGATAAAAAGCGTGCAAAAACGCCACGCATCCCGTATAGTCCGCACCCCTTCATACAGGGCAGCGCCCGGCACAGCTCCTAATAGTTAGCAGCTTCAGGGCCACAAGCCCGCTCACTAATAGGTCTGTACATGT
>JBFJUC010000093.1:0-8953 GCA_041624875.1 Alcanivorax sp. | reverse complement strand
ATAACGAAACGACCGGAATCATAGGGAATGACTCCGGCCGTTCATAGATTGACGTGACAGGGCGGGCTGTGGTTGCTGTGGAGAGCGCCGGGCTTCAGCCCAGCACGCGCTTGATCATCGCCGCCAGCTCCGGCTCCTGGGCCGGCTTGACGATATAGCCGGCGGCGCCCTGGCGCTCGCCCCAGACTTTGTCGGTTTCCTGGTCCTTGGTGGTCACCAGGATCACCGGGATTCCGCCCAGCTCGGCGTCCTTGGTGATCTTGCGGGTGGCCTGGAAGCCGTTCAGCTCCGGCATCACCACATCCATGAGAATCAGGTCCGGCTTTTGCGCACGGGCCTGCTCAATGCCTTCCATGCCGTTATTGGCGGTGATTGCCTCGTGCCCCTGGTTTTCCACCATTTTGACCAGGTTGGTCAGTTGTGTGGGTGAGTCGTCCACCACGAGAATCTTGGCCATCTTTGTCTCCTTTGGAACCCATCGGCGGGCCGAATGATAGCAGGCCCGGGGATAAAGGTAAGCTGATCAGTTCCGGCACAGAGTGCCGCGTTGCGTCACCGGTTCGCGGCGATCGGTAATCTTTCTATACAATCCAGATTTGCCTGCCGCGCTCGCGGCGGGTACACCGGGCCTCCGGGTTCCAGTCCCGTTGTCCTGTCGACGAGGAGCAGCATGAGCGAACAAATGGAAAAGATTCTGGTGGTGGACGATGACGCCCGCCTGCGCGGTCTGCTGCAACGGTTCCTGGAAGAGCAGGGCTACGCGGTTAAAGCGGTCGCCGACGCCGACCAGATGGACCGGGCCCTGTCCCGCGAGATCTATTCGCTGATGGTGCTGGATCTGATGCTGCCCGGTGAGGACGGCCTGTCGATTTGCCGCCGCCTGCGCGACGACGACAACCGCCTGCCGATCATCATGCTCACCGCCAAGGGCGACGACGCCGAACGCATCGAGGGCCTGGACGCCGGCGCCGACGATTACCTGCCCAAGCCGTTCAACCCCAAGGAACTCAGTGCTCGCATTCGCGCCGTTCTGCGCCGTCATGTGCGGGAGGTGCCCGGCGCCCCCAGCAAGGACGAATCCGTGGTACGTTTCGGTCCCTGGAGCCTGGACCTGGGCAACCGCACCCTGGCCCGCGAGGACGAGCCACAGCCGCTCACCACCGGCGAGTTCGCGGTGCTTAAGGCGCTGGTGCAAAACGAACGCGAGCCGCTCACCCGCGACAAGCTGATGAGCCTGGCCCGGGGCCGGGAATGGTCCGCCATGGAACGCTCCATCGACGTGCAGGTGTCGCGCCTGCGCCGCCTGCTCGAGGACGACCCGTCCAAACCGCGCTATATCCAGACCGTCTGGGGCGTGGGCTATGTGTTCGTGCCGGACTGAACCCCGGCGGGTAGAATCCCTCCATGCCCAACTTCCTGCCCAAAAGCTCGTTCGCCCGCTCGGCGCTGATCATCGGTCTGGTGATCGGCCTCAGCCAGGGCATCACCCTGTGGTTTTTCGCCCGCAACGCCTATCTGCCGGGGATCCGCGAGTACGCCCGCCTGACGGCCTTGCAGGCGGAGCTGGTGTTCCAGAGCGAAGGCGACGCCACCCTGTCACGGCGGCTCGGCGAAACCACCGGCATTAACCCCGGCACGCCCCCGGAGCTGCGGCGGTCGGAGAGCCTGATTCTGTCACGCCCGGTGGTGGAGCGCTTCCGCGACGAGGTTTCCGCGCTGCTCGGCGAACCCGCCACCGTGCGCCTGGAAGACGAGCGCCAGCCGGTGCTGTGGGTGACCGCCCCCTCATTCGGCGAGCGCTGGCTGCGGGTGCCGATGGCGTTCTTCCGCGACTACGACCGCTACCTGCTGCTGGGCTGGGGCGTGACGGTACCGTTGTTGGCGCTGATCGGGGGCCTGTTGATCGCACGCAGTCTCAACCGGCCGCTGCGCCGCCTGGCCCGGGTGGCGCTCAAGGTGGGGCGCGGCGAAGCCGTGCCGGTGCTCGACGACAGCCTCGGCCCCACTGAGATTCAGGCGGTGAACCGGGCGTTCAACCGCATGACCAGCCAGCTTCAGCAGTCCCAGCGCGACCGCGCTCTGCTGCTGGCCGGGGTGTCCCACGATTTGCGCACGCCGCTGACCCGGTTGCGGCTGTCGGCGGAATTTCTCAACGACGAGGAAATGTCCCAGGGCATCATCGCCGACATCGAGGACATGGACGCCATTCTCGATCAGTTCATTTCCTTCATTCGCGATGGCGCCGACGAGCAGCCCGACTACGAAAACCTCAATGACCTGATCGACGAGGTGGCCGCCAAATACCCTGGGGAGCAGCTGCGCATCCGGCAAAAAGATCTGCCGCGGTTGATGCTCAAACGGCTCACCGTCAAGCGCATGCTCTCCAACCTGATTACCAATGCGCTCAAATACGGTGCCGCGCCGGTGGAGATCGACACCGGCCTGGACGACAACGCCCTGGTGCTTGTGGTGCGCGACCACGGCAAGGGCGTGCGCGAGGAAGACATTCCGTTGCTGCTGCAGCCGTTCTCCCGGGGCGAGAAGGCGCGCACTCTGAGTGGCAGTGGTCTGGGGCTGGCCATCGTCAAGCGCATCGTCGACATGCACCACGGCGAGATGGCGTTGGACAATCACCCCCATGGCGGCTTGCGGGTAAGCATCCGCTTCCCGCTCACCGGGCAACTGGTGCAGCCGGAGACCCTGTCCGCCGGGGTGCGCTAGGCGCGCTTTAGCTCTGGTCCGGACAGTCCACGGCTGTCGGTTCCAGGGCGCGGCCGGCCAGGAAGATCAGCAGCCCGCCAGCGGCGAGCGCCGCCCCCACCAGGCCGCTGCTGGACCAGGGCACGCCCTGGGCGATCACCACGCCGGCCAGCCAGGCGCCCAGCGCATTGGCCATATTAAAGGCGGCGTGGTTCAGCGACGCGGCCATGGTCTGGGCGTTCCCGGCCACGTCCATCAGCCGGGTTTGAATGGTCGGCCCCAGGGCCATGCTGGTGCCCACCAGGGCGACGAACAACAGGCCCGCCCACACCTGATTGGCGGCGACGAAGAACAGCGCCTGCACGACCAGGCACCAGATCAGAATCAGCGGAATCGCCTTGAGCAGGTTCCAATCCGCCACCCGGGCACCCACCAGGGTGCCGATGATGGTGCCCACGCCGAAGATCGCCAGCACCAACGGCCCCAGGGCCTCCGACATGCCGGCCTGTTGGGTGAGGGTGGGCATCACATAGCTGAACACGGCGAACATGCCGCCGAAGCCGATGCTGGCGATGCCCAGGGTGAACAGCACTTGCTGGTTGGCCAGCGCCGACAATTCCCGCAACGGGCTGGCGCCCGGGTCGCGGGGCACGAAGGGCACGAACAGGCGCACCATCAGCGCGGTGGTCAGGGCGATGCCGCCCACGGCGGCGAACGCCACCGGCCAGCCGAACTGGTTGCCGGCCCAGGTGCCCAGCGGCGCGCCCAGCAGGATCGCCACGGTCAGGCCCATCATCACCCGCGCCACCGCCCGGGCGCGCTGATCGTTGGGTACCGCCGCGGCGGCCACCAGCGCCGCCACGCCGAAATAGGCGCCGTGGGGCAGGCCGGCGATAAAGCGCAGGCCGACGAAGGACCAGAACCCGGGCGCCAGCGCACTGGCCAGATTGCCCAGCGCGAACACCAGCATCAGACCGATCAGCAGTTGCCGCTTGGGCACTTTCGCCGCCAGTGCGGAAATCAGCGGCGCGCCCACCACCACGCCCAGGGCGTAGCTGCTGATCGCGTAGCCCACGTGCTGCGGGTCCACCGACAAATCCGAAGCAATGCGGTTCATCAGCCCCATGATCACGAATTCGGTGGTGCCGATGGCGAAGCCACCCAGCGCCAGCGCCAGTTCGGCGAGGCGGGGGTGGCGTGCCGGGGCGGCGCTGGGCAGGGCGGGCATGACGATCTCCGGGCCGTGAAACAGGGGGCGGGGAGTATCGCAAACCGTGGTGAACAATAGAACGGATTTCGTTTATCGGTGCCATTGGCGTGGCTAATGGAACCCGCCGCGCAGGGCCAGCGCCGCGACGCTCAGCGTCGTCAGTGACAACACCGCGCCGAGCGCCAGCGGGCGCCAGCCGGCCTGACGCAACAAGCCGGCGTGGGTGCTCAGTCCCAGGGCCGCCATGGCCAACGCCAGCAAGGCGTCATCCAGGGCTGCCAGTGTCGGCGCCACGGCGTCGGGCACCAGCCCCAGGCCGTTGATCAGCAGGGCGCCGACGAACAGCAGTGCGAACCGCGGCACGCCGATGCGTGGCCTGCTTGAGCCGGTCGTTTCAGAGTGGGCTTGTGCCGGTCCTTGGGTCGGGCAGCAGGCGGCCAGCCCCAGCAGGGCCGGTGCCAGCATCATCACCCGCACCATCTTCACCAATAACGCTTGGTCCACCATGTCAGGGGACATGGCCTGGGCCGCCACCAGCACCTGCGCCACTTCCTGCACCGTGGTGCCGGCGAGCACCGCGTACTGGCCCGGCTCGCCAAGCAGCGTGGGCCATTGATGAAACAGGACCGGCAGCAGCAGCATATTGAGGGTGCCGAATATCACCACCGCCGCCACCGCCATGGCGGTGTCCCGGTCCCGCCCGCGCAGCACCGGCTCCGCCGCCAGCACCGCGGCGGCGCCGCAAATACCGTTGCCGGCGCCGATCAGCAGGGCCGCCGGGCGGGTCATGCCCAGCCGGCGTCCCAGCCAGGCGGCCAGTAACAGACTGACGATGACCTGGCCGGCGTTGAGCGCCACGATGCGTGGCCCCAGGTCGGCCACCGCCGTTAGAGGAATACGCAGGCCGTACAGGACAATGGCCGTTTTCAGCACCGGCCCCTTGAACCAGCTCAAGGCCGGCGCGCCGCCCTCGCGCCAACGTGCCGGCAGCGTCTGGGTGAGCAGCAGGCCGCCGAGCAGTGCCAGTGCCAGGGTGCTCAGCCCCAGGGCGCTGGCCCAGGCGGTGCCCGCGATCGCCGCGGCGGCAGCGGCACAGGCGGGAATCAGCAGCGCGAACGGCAGGCGGCGTGCGGCGGGAAGAGTCAGTGGTGATGTCATGAAAGCCTCCGTAACGGTGTCAGGGAGGCACTATGCAAGGCTGCTCTAAATTAATATATTTAATAATTATTTAGATATAACTAAAATAAAGTTATGAATGACACCACTTTAAGACAATGGCGGTTGTTTCTCGCGGTGGCGGAGACCGGCAGCGTGGCCGCCGCCGCCGAGACGGTGGCGCTGACCCAGCCGGCGGTGAGCCAGGCGCTGGCGGGTTTGGAGGCCCGCTTGGAAACCGCTCTGTTCGACCGGGTCGGGCGTGGGCTGCGGATCAATGCGGCGGGCCGGCAATTATTGCCCGAGGCCAGGGCGTTGCTGGCTCAGGCGGCTCGTTGCGAGACCCTGTTTCAGACGCCGCTGCTGGAGGTGTCTCTGGCGGCGACGCATACCCTGGGCAGTTACTACCTGCCTGGCCATTTGGCGGCGTTCCGCCAGAGGTATCCCGACGCGCGTGTTTCCATGCAGGTGGTCAATACCGATGCGGCGGTGCGCCTGCTTTTGGATATGGAAGTGGATCTGGCGTTCGTGGAGGGGCCGGTGTCGCACCGTTTGTTGAGCGTGCACCGCTGGCGCGACGACGTTCTGGTGCGGGTGGTGGCCGCGGATATTCAGGGGCAACTGGGCGAGGACCCGGCGCGCTGGCCGTGGGTGATGCGCGAGCCGGGCTCGGGCACCCGTAATGTGATTGAGCAACGCTTGGCGGCTGCGTTTCCCCCGGCGCAACGGGTCTTGCAGTTGGGCAGTGGCGAGGCGGTCCGCCAGGCCATTCTGGCCGGCGCCGGGGTCGGTTATGTGAGTGAAGCGGCCGCCGCCGCGGCGCTGCGCGACGGACGGCTGAAAATGATGGCGGGCGCCCAGTCCCGTCTGGTGCGACCGCTGTACCGGCTGCACCACCGGCAGCGCGGCAGTAGCGCCGGTGAGCGCGCGCTATTGGCCGCCATGGCGGAGCCGCCGGACTGAGCCTTCAGGAATTCGACGGTTTCGCCAACGCCGAAACCGGCACCAGCGGGATATTCACGCGCGATGGCATGGCCGGCGTGCTGTACACGGTGAGCAGACCAAGCAGCCCCTGCAGCAGGTCCGGCAGCGGGCTCAGGCCGTGGGGCAGGTCGCTGGCGCCGACGCTGATGCGCAGCCGGTGGCCGGCGGGAATCACCGCGCTGGTGGGGAACACTTCCACGTCGGCTCGGAACGGCTGCAGCGGTCCCACCGGGCGTTGCGACTCGGCGGTGTAGGGGTGCCAGGGCTGCACCAGCTTGCCGTTCATAAAGCGCGAACGGGTGGCGTCGAAATCACTCATCGAGGCCATCTGGATGCCGTTGCTGAGTTCCCGGGACAGGCCGTTGGGGTCCACCACGCTGACCCGCACCACCACATTGCTGTCCAGCGCCGTGGTGGAGGCCCAGATCTGCCCGGCGATGGGCCCGTTGATGGCCATGTCTTCATCCATGGGCTCACTGGTGTAGACGGCTTCCAGCAGTTCGGTGACGTTGTTCTGTTCCTTGCAGGGCGGCGTGATCAGGCCCAGCACGCCGGCGGTCCACTGGCTGGCGCTGGCGGAACACAGGCCGTTCACCGGCGTTTGCAGCAGCGAGGTACGGCTGTTCCCGGTGGGTGCCTCGCGGCGGATCTCACCGAACAGCGGCAGGCCGGGCTTGCCGTGCAGATAGAACACTTCGGCGCGCGCCTGGGGGTGCGGCCAGTCCTCGGCGGTGACGTAGCGCTCCGCGCCGGTGTAGTACTGGGTCACCGGTGGGTAGTCGCCGGCGCCGGTGTCCATGCCTTGCAGGTACTGGTCGAACCAGGCCAGGCGGATATTGGCCAGGGCGGGCACGCCGTCGGCGGGCAAGCCGGCGCCGGAGGAGCCGTCCAGATGTTCCCAGGGACCGATCAGCAGCTTGCTGGTGGTGCCGTTGTTCTTGAGCGCCTCATAGATCAGCGGTTCGCCGCGCTGGAAGATGTCGCGCAGGCCACCGACCACAAAGGTGGGCGCGGTGATCTTGTCGATCTGTTCCAGCGGCGAGCGCTGGCGCCAGAAATCGTTGTCGTACTTATTGGCGTCGCCAATCAGGGCGCCGCCCACCACCGGCACCGGGAATTCGGTGAGGGTGCCGGTGAGATGATCCAACACGGTGTTCAGGTAGTAACCGGGCTCTTCGTTCTCCAGCCCCACCGGCGTGGGAATAATGCCCAGACCGGTGACCAGCGCCACCCACAGGGGAATAAAGCCGGCGTTGATCTGGCCGCCGCTGAACACGATGTCCCGGTAGGCGTCGCCCATGGGCACAATGGCGAAGACGGCGTCCACGCCGTCGGGGCGCTGCGCCCCGGCGAGCAGTCCGGTGATGCCCATGTAGGAGGCCCCGTTCATGCCAATGGTGCCATTGCTCCAGGGCTGTTCGTCGATGTAATCGAGCAGTTCGCCGATGTCCTGGTGGTCCACCTCGCTGAATGCCTGCCAAGTGCCCTCGGAGGCGCCGGTGCCGCGCATGTCGACAATGATGTAGGCGTAGCCGCGCTTGACCAGGTAGGGGTCGGCGGCGCCGATGGCGCCCAGGAACTGGTTGTAGCCGGTGAAGGTGGCGACCACCGGGAAGGGGCCGTCCACCGGCTCGCCGTTTTCGTCGGCGGGCAGGGTCACCGTGGCCGACAGGCGGATGCCGTCGCGCAGGGTGATCAACTGCTGGGGCAGGTCGACGGTGCCCGGATACTCCTCCGGGCGTTCATAGGGCGCGCCCCAGGACAGGTTGGCCGGCTCGGGCTCCGGTTCGGGTTCCGGTTGCGGGTCGGGTTGTTCGGTGGGGGTGTCGTCCACCGGGGCGCCGGCGTTGGGGCTGGCGCTGGCGGTGGCGGTGCTGCCGCCGCTGTCGCCACCGCAGCCGGCCAACGCCAGCGCCATCAGGAACAACAGGCACGACAGAACAGGGCCCTGGGCCTTGGGGTGAACACGCTGCATGGTTTGTCCCCTGGGAATTATGGGTAGTCACATCTTTGTCTATGCAAGGTTACCCAGAAGCGGCCCCGGCAACTGTTGGCACGATGGTGCGGATCGGTGACGAAGCTTGGGTTTATGTGGCGCTGTGTAACAGGAGCATCACTGGTATGCTGCTTCGCCATGCGTTTCCGCTTTGCCGACAGGAGAAACCCGATGACCGACGACCACGCTTCCGATCCTCGCCGCCGTTATTCCGCCCCGGTGGTGGACGGCGTGGGCAAGGCGCCCAGCCGTTCCATGCTGCGCGCCACCGGGTTCACCGACGAGGATTTCACCAAGCCGCAGGTGGGCATCGCGTCGACCTGGAGCCGGGTGACGCCGTGCAATATGCACATCAACACGCTGGCCGACGAAGCCGGCCGGGGCGCCGACGCCGCCGGCGGTAAGAGTGTGATCTTCAACACCATCACCGTGTCCGACGGCATCGCCAACGGCACCGAAGGCATGAAGTATTCGCTGGTGTCCCGGGAGGTGATCGCCGACTCCATCGAAACCGTGGCCGGCTGCGAAGGCTTCGACGGCCTGGTGGCCATCGGCGGCTGCGACAAGAACATGCCTGGTTGTCTGATGGGCCTGGCACGGCTCAACCGGCCCTCGGTGTTCGTCTATGGCGGCACCTTCAAACCGGGCAAGAACCACACCGATCTGATCTCCGTGTTCGAAGCGGTGGGCGCCCACGCCAAGGGCGACAAGTCGTTGATCGAAGTGAAACAGGTGGAGGAAGAGGCGATTCCCGGCGCCGGTTCCTGCGGCGGCATGTACACGGCCAACACCATGGCCAGCGCCATCGAAGCGCTGGGCATGAGCCTGCCCGGCAGCTCCGCCCAGAACGCCGAGGACAACGACAAGCTGGAAGACTGTCGCGCCGCCGGCGAAGCGGTGCTCAAGCT
>JBFJUC010000092.1:0-9074 GCA_041624875.1 Alcanivorax sp. | reverse complement strand
GGAAAGGGCAACCGATCTCGTCCCACCGCTGGGCCCCTCCATCGGGGACGCGGTGCAATGGTGGTGCCTTCCGGGACCGCTCAAGTCTTCCCTGATCGCTGTTAGTTTTGCCGTCCATGGCCAAACATCTCCCTCCAGGCACCACCATTGCCCCGCTCACTGGGCAGCGGAATCGCCACGGGTCAGGCCAACCGCCAGCACCGTTGCAGAAAGGTTCGGCGTCAGCGATGACCCGTGGCGCCGGGATCTTCTCTGGAGCGTGTCTGTGTTTTGCCCTTCCGGGACCCTGGAGTACAGGACGTTCGACAGGGAGCGTACAGGGACGTATTCACAGCGTTCCCGGAAGGGCAAAACACAGACACGCGTCCCGGATGGAGAGAACCCTCCGGCTAAAGCGTAATTGAGCGGACTCTAAAGAGCGAAGAAGTACTGCACGCCCGCGCTGAAGGTATCCAGATCCTCGTCAGCGACCTCGTAACGAGTGAAGCTCCCACGAAACTTCAGAGCGTCCCACCCGAACAGTAACCCGGCACCGATAAACAGATCGGAGCCATCGTCGTCGGCTGTGGCCACACTTGTACCAACAACACTTAACTCATTGTCCAAGTCCCAATCGAGCACGCCGGCACGTGCAAAAAAGGTGACCTGGTGATGCATCGGAAACAGAGCATTCACGCCCAGAACCAGTCCATCCGCCGACGCTTCCTCTTCGAGGTCATAGGGCTGATAGCTTACGGAAGCTTCGCCGAAATCGACGTGGCCCACATCGACAGAGAAGTTTCTGTGCGGACGGATACCAATCAGAAATTGCGTGCCGGTATCCCTGGACTCCACATCTGTCGGAACGAAGGTGGTCCCCCCAAGGGAGAACGCCGGGAAATCAGATTTCGAAATGTCGAAATCCGTGTGCGTGAGCTCCGCCGACACATAGACCGAAGAATCCAGGTTCTGCGACGCCAATACCGTCGGCGCCATCAAGGCGACCGTCACCCCCAGAAAAACACGTTTCATTCTCATCTCCCTTTTTATAAGCACTTTCCTGAATATAACCTGACCTTTTTATGTGAGGCTTGTCACAAAAGCAAGCCGGACTCTCAACGGCGAAGATGATGAGAGGAACGATGAGACTCACCGTCGGATGACCTACACTGAACCCATGAGTAATCGCAAACAGCTACTGATCGTCGCGCACGCGCCGTCGCCGAACACCCGCCGGCTGGTGGACGCCGCCTTGAAGGGGGCCGGCCATCCGGATATCGAGCAGGTGTCGGTGACCTGGAAGCCGCCGCTGGAGGCGGGGCCGGAGGACGTGCTGGCCTGCGACGCCATTCTGCTCGGCACCACCGAGAATCTGGGCTATATGAGCGGCGCGCTGAAGGATTTCTTCGACCGCACCTACTACGCGGTGATCGACGATAAACAGGGGCTCCCTTGCGCGCTTTATATCCGCGCGGGCCTGGACGGCACCGGCACCCGCCGGGCGGTGGAATCGATCGTCACCGGCCTGCGCTGGAACTGGGTGCAGGACCCGCTGGTGTGCAAAGGCGAGTGGCAGGACGCGTTCGCCGACCAGGTGGAAGAGCTGGGTATGTACCTGGCCGCGGGCCTGGATTCCGGCATCTTCTAGTTTTACCCCTGCGCCAGACACCCCCGTCGCTTCGGCGACGACCAGGTTCGATCCTCCCCGCTACACTTCGCGGCCCCGAAAACGGCTCGCAGGATTGAACCATGTCCATGTTGCCGGCGCCCACGGTGCCGCCCCTGAAATCCGCCCGCCGCTGGCTCGGCAACGCCGGCCAGCGTCTATTCCGCAGCGCGGCCTTGGTGCAGGCCGACGCCACGCCTTTTCAGGTGATCCGCGATGACGGCCTGGTCCAGCTGCGCTACTACCCGCCGCTACGGGAAAGCCAGATCGAGCTGGACAACGGCGACGTGGTCCCGGTGGCCACCCGGGCTCAGCGCACGCCGCTGGTGCTGGTGCCGCCGCTGGCGGTAAACATGCTGATCTACGATCTGTTCCCACGGCGCAGCCTGGTGCGCTATCTGCGCGCGCGAGGCTTTGAGCTGTATCTGGTGGACTGGGGACGGCCCGGGCGGGCGGAGAACCACCACAGCCTGGCCACCTACTTCGCGGAAAAGCTGCCGGCGCTGCTGGAAAGGGTACGCGCGCACAGCGGCGAGCGCCGGCTGAGCCTGCACGGCTGGAGCTTCGGTGGCCTGTTCAGCCTGTGCTACGCGGGGCTCGGCCAGGACCCGGACCTTGCCAATCTGGTGCTGGTGGGCACGCCCACGGACTATCACCGCAACGGCGCGCTGGGCAAACAGTACCGGCGCCTGAGCCGCAACCTGAAGTGGTTGCGGCGGCGCACCGGGCTGCGCGCCCACGACTTTAACCCGGCCTGGCTGCGGTCACCGGGGTGGGCCAACAGCCTCGCCTTCAAACTGACCAACCCGGTGGCCAGCGTGCAGGGCTACTGGAATCTGGTGAAGAACCTGCACGACCGGGATTTTGTCAGCGCCCACGCCACCAACGGCGCCTTTCTGAACGACATGGTCGCTTACCCGGGCGGGGTAATTCAGGACATCATTCACTATCTGTGGGTGGACAACGTGGTGGCCCAGGGCCAGTTGCCGATGCCCGGCGGCGGCGGTCAGTTGAGCCGGGTGCAGGCCAGCATTCTCAACATCACCGGCGCCGGGGACCCCATCGTCACCCGCGATTGCAGCCACGCCATGGACACCCTGGTCGGCAGCCGGGACAAGACCTATGTGACTATCCCCGGCGGCCACATGGGTATCCTGGGCGGCGCCACCGCTCAGCAGGAAAGCTGGGCGGTGATCGCCGACTGGCTGTGCCAGCGGGACTAACCGCGGGGGCGGCTAGAGAAAGCCGAGCAGGCCGGCGAGCAGATTGGTCACCGGCGAAAGCAGGTCGAGCAGCCCGCCCAGCGGGCTCAAGGCCCGGTCCAGCTGGGCGGTGACTTCTCGGGTGAGCGTGGCCAGGACCGACGAGATGGCGTTACCCGGCAGCGTGGCCTGGTCGACGCTCTCCAACCACAGCACATCATTGACCACCTGCTCCAGCACTACCTGAATCGTGCCCACCAACTGCTCGCCGGTGGCACTGGTGTCGAGCAACACCAGCTGCTCCAGGGTGTTGGCGAGGCCCAGCGAGACACTGGACAGCACCTTGGTGAGGCCGGACAACACCGGCACGTCCGGGGTCTGCTCGTTGACGCCGTCGACAATGTTGTCCAGGTTGCGCGCCAGTTGCACCAGCGGGCCGGCCAGGAACGCCACATCCTGCAGCGTACCGGAAGACTCACCCTCGAAATCCGCACCGTTACCGAGCCCGTCGCTGAGCGCCTGGAAGGCGCCGCCCAGTTGGTCAAAGGGCGCCGGCAGGGCGCTGGTGTCGATGGCTTCCAATTGCTGGGCGGCGGCCAATGCGCCCTGGAACGCCTGGCTCATATCGGCGTCATCACCCCCGGAGATCGCCGCCGCGGCGCCGTCCAGGGCGCTGAACAGCGTGTCCAGCCCGGCCAGAATCTGCGCCGCCACTTCCTGCTGCGGCCCTTCCGGCAGGCCAGCCATGGCCTGATTGAAACCGGAGATCAGCTGGTCGCGGAACGCCTGAAGGGGGCCACTGAAATCCGCGTCGAAGCCGTCCGGCAGCGGCAGTGGAAAGGCGTCACCGCCGGTAAAAATATCGCTGGAGAAATCATTACCGGGGGCAATGCCGACGGCGGGTTGCTTGTCGTAGCAACGCTGGTAGGCCGGGGTGGCCTGCCCGGCGTCCAGCACGCCCAGCCCTTCAACCCCCGGCTCCACCACATAGGCTTCCAGGCACAACCGCGCCGGCGTGCCGGCCTGGTTGTCCGCTTCCACCGCTTCCATCCAGAAGAACCCGTACACATCGCCGATCTGGAACGGCGCCTGGTTACGCTCCGGGTCATCCAGGCTGCGCATCTTACTGGCGGCGCCGCTGACCACGAACTCGGTGCGGCCACACTCGGGCACCGCGTCGAGGACCTGCAAATCATGGTCGTGGCCGGCGAAGAAGAAATCGGTTTTGTCGCACACCGCCTCTTCCATGAACGCCCGCCAGCGATCCCCCGCCAGCACCGGCAGGATCTCGCTGGGCACGCCGTCGTAGTTGCCGGCGTTGCCGTGGCTGCCGTTGGACAGGTAGGGGTGGTGCGCCAGACCTATTTTGAACGCCGCCTGGGAGCCACCGATG
Source organism: Alcanivorax sp. (assembly GCA_041624875.1). Lineage (GTDB taxonomy): Bacteria > Pseudomonadota > Gammaproteobacteria > Pseudomonadales > Alcanivoracaceae > Alloalcanivorax. The sequence goes on along the minus strand of JBFJUC010000092.1, from coordinate 4,834 downwards.
GCGCTTACCGCCCAGTTCAACTGGTTAATGCCGTAGGTGTGGTAAGCGTAATCCAGATCGGCGTCGGCGAAGCCCCCGGCGATCGGGTTGGAATCGAGCGCGAACAGTGACACCAGCGGCGCACCGCTTTCGGTCTCGCCGGCGTCCTGCTGGAAATAGCGGTCCGGCATGATCCAGCGGTTCGACAGGCGACCGTCGAAATAGGTGTAGTCCACCTGGAACTCACCGCGCGCGTTGCCGGCGCCGTCGCCGCCCACATAACCGGTGTTGTCGTGGTTGCCCAGCACCAGATAGAACGGCAGGTCCACCGGCTCGAACGGCAGCTCGAATTTCTCCTCGAACTGGGGGTCGTCGACGCTGGTAACACCGGACTCGTAAATATTGTCCCCCAGCCCGACGACGAAATCGCAGCCGGGCCGCTCCGGGTCGTTTTCCGCACCCAGTTTCACGGCACAGAGGTCCGCCATGGCCTGGCCGACCGCGTAGGCGCCGTCCGAGCCGCTGCCGGAATCACCGATGGTCAGAAAGCGCACCCGCTCCAGCACCGTCGGTTCAGGCTCCGGCTCCGGGTCCACCGGCGTTTCCGGTTCTTCGGGTTCATTGGGCTGCGGCGTGGGGCCGCCGTCGCTGCCACCGTCACCGCCACAGGCGGTGAGAGTCAGACCCAGTGCGGCGGCCAGCGCCAATCGTTGGATTGTCCAGTTCATGCCATCTCCTCCGTGGATGCGCTCGCCGGTGCCGGCGGGTGGAACAGTGCCGTGCGCAGGGTGCGCGGCCGCGACGGGCTCAGCCCGCCTTCGCGCAGCCGGCTGTCGCCGCTGTACACCGCCACCAATTTGGTTTTGCTTTCGTCGATCTGTCCGCGCAGGTCGAAGGACTCGATGTCGCGGGCGTAATAGAACTCCGCCTGGGCACGCTGGCGGTTCACGTCCATCAGGATGAAACCCCGGGACTTGGCTTCCACATAGCGGATGTGCGGGTTAACCACCGGAATGGCGACGCCGGCCAGCTCCGCGGCGCCCTCCGGGAAGCCCGGACTGGTCACCGCCGGGGTAACGAATTCCGTGGCCAGCGGCGCATCGAACAAGTCCCCCAGCAAGGTGCCCGGGTTGCGATAGATTTCACTGGCCCAGGAGGTATGAATATCGCCGGTGAGAATCACCACATTGTCGATGTTGTTGTCGTCCAGGTGGTCGAGAATCTTCAAACGGTCGGCGGCGTAACCGTCCCACTGATCCATATTGATCGCCGACAGGTTGCCGCGCAGTTGCGGCGCATGCTCATTGAACGAGGGAATTTCGGCGATATTGAGCTGGGCGAACATGACCTGTTGGCCGATGAACCGCCAGCGAGCCGTGGACGCGCTCAGGCCATCCAGCAGCCATTGCATCTGGGTGTCGCTGATCAGGCGACGCTCCGGATCGTTACGGGCCGGGTCGAATGGCAACGACAGGGGCTCGTCGCGGCCCTCGAGACGGGTATCCAGCATGCTCAGGTCGATCAGGTCGCCGAACTGGAAGCGTCGGTAGATAGTGGCCACATCCCCCGGGTTCTGCTCGCGGATCGGCATCCATTCAAAATACACACGGCGGGCGGTGTTCTTGCGTGTCTGCCAATCGCCTTCGGTCATCGGCTGATGGTTCTCAGCGCCGTCCTGATAACTGTCGTTGGCACTCTCGTGGTCGTCCCAGATCACGATCATCGGGTACTGCTGGTGCACCGCCTGCAGATCCACGTCGCCCTTGTACTGGGCGTGGCGCTGGCGGTAATCCTCCAACGTCACCATTTCGTGGGGCGGCTGCGGGTCCCGGTCGGGCACGTCGCCGTATTCGCCGATGCCGTATTCATAAAGGTAGTCGCCCAGGTGCAGCACGAAATCCAGATCGCCGTGCTCGGCCAGCGTTTTGTAGACCGAAAAATAACCGTGGGAGATGTTGGCGCAGGACACCACCGCGAACCGGGCCCGGTCCACGAAGCGATCCGCCGCCGGCAGGGTGCGGGTGCGGCCGATGGCGGAACCCTGGTCACCGACCTTGAACTGATAGTAATACCAGCGCCCCGCCTCCAGGCCGGTGGCGTCCTGTTTGACGCAAAAATCGTGCTCGGCGTCGGCCTGGGTCTCGAAACGCGCCACCGGGTCCAGCAGCGCCGCGTCACGGGCCACCGTGACGGTCACCGGGATCGGCGCCTCCGTCTCCTCGCGGGGGCTGACCCGGGTCCACAACATCACCCGGTCGGCGAGCGGGTCACCGGAGGCCACCCCGTGGGCGAACGCCACCCGAGGGGCCGGCGGTTCCGAAGAGCCCGGGGTCTCCGGCGGGTTCGGCTCATTCGGAGTCCCCGCGGACGGCGCCGAAGGCTCGGATGAACTCCCCCCACCACAACCGGCCACCCAGGTAGCGGCGCTACCCACGGCCATGGCCTGCACCAGACGACGACGCTTGCGATCCATACCCCGTTCTCCCCTAATAGAATGCAGGGAAAGCGTAAGCAGGAAGTTGCACTTAGACAGTTGCACGACCGTGCCAAACTGTTGCGCTGTGTAAAACCGTGTAAACGCCCAGCGAAGATTGACAGAGGCATGACAGGCACAGGACGGTTCCGTGAAATCGAACGCGCACGGGGCTTGAATTACCGGTGCCGGAGACGCAATGCTGGGCACAGGCCGTAATTGTTCAAACGGCACTTTCAAGCCAATCAGGAGGAGAGCATGCGCATTACTGTGGAAGGCGTGAACGAAGGCCAACCGGTTCCCGGCCCGTTCGCATTCGCGGTACCCGATCCCAAAGAACACATGAGCCTGAGCGACAACCGCAACCCCAAGGTGGTCTGGGACGGCGTACCGGAAGGCACCCGTGGCTTCGCCCTGCTGGTGGTGGACCCGGACGCGCCCACCGATGCCTCCGACGTGAACCAGGACGGCAAAACCGTGCCCGCGGATCTGCCCCGGGCGGACTTCTACCACTGGGTCCTGGTGGATATTCCCGCCGACGTACGGCAGATCGACGAGGGCGAGGACGCCGACGGCGTGGTGCCGCGCGGCAAGGACATCGGGCAAACCGCGAAAGGCCTTCGCGGCGCCAATGACTACACCGACTTTCTGGCCGGCGACCCGGACATGAAAGGCGTCTACGGTGGCTACGATGGCCCCTGCCCCCCCTGGAACGACGAACGGCTGCACCACTACACCTTCACCGTCTACGCGCTGGACGTGACGACCCTGGGCCTGAGCGGCGAAATACGCGGTCCCCAGGTGGTGGAGGCCATGCAGGGCCACATTCTCGACCAGGCCAGCGTCACCGGCACCTACACTCTGAACCCCAACGTCTGACGACGACAGCGCCCGGCAACCCCGGGCGCTAAATCACCGTGAACGCCCCCGGCAGATGCTGCCGCAGGGTGATCAGGTTTTCTTCCCGCACGTCCATCTCACCGAAACAATTGGCCACCGTGCCCGTATAGCGCAGGCCGTCCGCCTGAATCGCCTCGGCGGTGAGCAGCGCGTGACTGATGCAGCCCAGCTTCATGCCCACCACCTGGATCACCGGCAGATTCAATTCCACCGCCAGCGCGGACAGCATTTCCCGGTCGTTGAGCGGCACCCGCCAACCGCCGGCGCCCTCCACCAGCACCAGATCCGCCGGGTGGCTGCTCAGGGCACCCCGCACATAGCCCGCCAGTTGCGACAGGCTGATCCGGCGGCCCTCTTGCCGGGCGGCGATGTGCGGCGCGATCGCCGCTTTCAGCGGCACCGGATTGACCAGGTCGTAGGGCAGCGTCAGCGACGACGCGGCCATCAGGTTCAGCGCGTCCTCGTTGCGCGGCCCGTCGGCGGTGTCCTCGCAGCCGGCGGCGATGGGTTTCAAGCCGTAGCAACTCAGGCCCGCTTCCCGGGCCCGTTCCAGCAAGCGGCAGCTGACCCAGGTTTTGCCCACCTCGGTGTCGGTGCCGGTGATAAAGAACACGCCCTTGAGAACGGGCAGTGGGGGGCGTTCGGGGGAAGGGATATCAGCCATGGGATTCCTTGATTGCCTCGACGAACAGTACGTCCCAGGTGAGCGGCAGGCCGGCCGGCTGGCGGCGCGTCTCATAGGCGTCGCACAGGGCGCGCCAGGCCGCTTTGCCGGTGAGGCCGGTGGCGCCGCCCTGGACATGGTCGACCCCGGTGGCCTTGAAGGCACGGACCAGGGTTCTCACGTCCGGGTAATGTTCGGTGAACGCCATCCGCCGCCATTGCTGGGGAAACAGGCCGGCGCCCTCGAGCGCCTGGCGCCAATCGGCCTCCGCCGGCAGGCGATTCAGGCGCGGGCGGCGGGCACCGTCGGCGGCGGCCCAACTGCCGCGCAGCTCATGCAGCGAGCCGGCCAGCGGCACCGCCAGCAACAGGTGGCCGTTGGGCACCAGCACCCGGGCCACTTCGGCCATGGCCCGTTCCGGCAGGCACCATTGCAACGCGAAGCTGGAATACACCAGCCCTTGACCGGCGTCGGACAGCGGCAGCCGCTCCGCGTCCGCGCACAGCGGCAGGAAGCGCTCGCCGGTGCGCCCGCGTGCCCGGGCCTCCGCCAGCATCGACGGCGACAGGTCCACCGCCAGCCAGCGGCTGTCCGGCCAGCGGCCCTGCTGACGCCGAGCCAGGGGCGCGGTGGCGCAACCCAGCTCCAGGGCGTGGCTGCCGGGCAACTCCGCCGGCGCCATGTCCAGCAGGCTGAGCGCACAGGCAAGCTGCAGGCCGGCGTGGGCGTCGTAGCTTGGCGCGGCGCGACCGAAGCGGTCGCTGACCGCCGCCTTATCCATCAATGAGCTGGTGTCGGCGATAGAAGTCATAAACGGC
>JBFJUC010000091.1:0-9111 GCA_041624875.1 Alcanivorax sp. | reverse complement strand
TGACACCCCGGGCGCAATCCCTAAAATGGCGCCCACTTCGCAACGCGAACCTGGGTGGTTAGCTCAGCTGGGAGAGCATCTGCCTTACAAGCAGAGGGTCGGCGGTTCGATCCCGTCACCACCCACCAGATTTTGCAGTACAGAGTTTGTAGTAAAGAGTTTGGAGCGGTAGTTCAGTTGGTTAGAATACCGGCCTGTCACGCCGGGGGTCGCGGGTTCGAGTCCCGTCCGCTCCGCCATCTTCATGATCTTTCTCGTTTTCCGTTTGGATTTATGGCGACGCCGGCTTAGCCCGCGTCGCTTTTTTGTTTGTCTGAACCTTTCCCGCCGGCACCGCTCTAATCCTCTGTAGCCCTCTTCGTGGCGATGATTGTCATCAAGCCGTCACGGGCGCTGCGCTAGCCTTACCGATGAATACACTGAAACAGGCCCCGTGGGCCGAATGGAGCATCCCTATGGATGAATATCTGGAAGACCAATTGGAAGAGAAGCTGTGGCTGGAAAGCCTCGACGAACTGGACGACGATGTAGCCGACGACGGCGTAGAGCTTTAATACCCTCCCCGAACACCCCCCCCTGATGCAGTCCCCCCCTGTGGGGAACACTCCGCCCCTCGATAAAAGGTCCCTTTTTGGTGACCGGCTTCCTTGTTTTGCCCTGACCGCTGTGAATATGCTGCCTCTGAATCTGACGGGCAGCGGCAAGGAGTGACACACTGGGGCACTGGCCGCGCGGATAACAGCAAAGAAAAAACAATGAAGGGAAGGCTTATGGCGGGTTCGTCAGTGACCTCCGAAGCGGTGCTGTTCTATTGCGGGAAGGGCATCAGCAAAAGCATGTTATACGCCGATTTCGAAGCCATTCTGGACGGCATGGTGGGGGTGCCGGAGTTCGCCGGTAAAGAAATGCGCGGGGCGTATTGCCTGGTCAATGGCCGGCTGCGGGCCAAGGCCATGGTGCTGTTTCTGATCGATTTTGACGCCGACGGCATGGCCGATACCACCTGGAACGTCCCCCTGCGACACCTGGCGGAGCACGGTGGCCCGGGCCCTGACATGGGCGCCGGCCCGATTCGCCTGGCCTGCCGCAGCCAATGCCCGGTGGCCTGGCACCAGGACCAGCTCTGGGACCCGGTAATGAAGCCCGGCGCCAATGATTTCGTGGCGGCGCGGGACCTGCTGCGCGGCCGGGGCTCTAAAATGGGCCTGGAGGTGGACGAGGATCTGCCGCCGGCGCCCGCGGCGGTGCCCACCTTGTCCGGCGAGGACGTCCCCACCGTACGCCCCGCCGACGGCGCCCGGCACAAGAAAGACGAGGACGAGCGGGTGCGCCTGGCGCGCACCATCAAGGAACTGCGGCTGCGTATCCACACCCTGGAGACCGGGCAGAAAGAGGAGCTGGCGCAGCTGCGCTACGCCCAGCAGCAGAAGGAAGAGATTCTCAGCGCCCAGCTGGAAAAGGTGCTGATGCAGTTCAAAACCCTCAAATCCCAGAACGCCGCGCTGCGCGAGCAGAACAGCTCGCTCAAGGCGCAGGTCGAGTCGCTCGACCGCAGCCTGGAAGAGCACGCCGGCCGCAACGCGGAGCAGGGCAGCGAGGTGGAGCGTCTGGCCGAGCAGTACAAACTGTCCCTGGAGCAGCGCCTGGAGGAAGAGCGTGCCCGGCTGGCCGACGAGATCCACAGCCGTGAAATGGACGTGCTCAACCGGGACGATCTGGTCAACCAGCTGCGCGCGGAGATCTCCGAGCTCAAGCGCGACCAGATGAAGGTGGCCCACTCCGGCGGCCAGAAAATCCTCGATAAGCTGGAGAACCTGGGGCTCAGTTTTATCGCCTTTCACCCGGGGGCCGGGCATGTGTCCGTGGCCGCCGACCAGATCGCTGATTATATGGACAACCCGGTGGCGTTCGCCGCCCGCAAGTGCCTGGTTACCGAGGATCATTACCGGGCCTGGCTGGCGCACTATGAAAACCCGGTGTGCCAGGTGTCCGTGGGGCCGGATCAGGCCTGCTGCGGCAAGCGCGTGATCCGCGTGGACGTGCCCAACCAGTTCAAGCCGGGGGTGTCGGATTGCAACTCCAACCGTTGCCCGCACTGCCGGTCGGATTCGTCCATCGATAACGTACTCCGCTTTCGTTGAAGCAAAGCGCGGCAGGGTGACGTCGCGAGTTGGTAAGTTTTTTGCAGGTAGTTAGCAAAATAATAGTCAAATGAACAAAAGGCGGGCACACCGCGACACAAGAATCAATCAGGGGGAGCTCGAATGGCTCGTGAATCCATCGACAAGAGTCTGCTGCAGACTTTCGTGCCGGTGAACGCCCTGTCGGGTGATCAGCTGGACTGGCTGCTGGATCAGCAGGAAGTGCGCCGCTACGAGGCCGGCGATGTGTTGTTCCGTCAGGGGGACCGGGACAACACCACCATTTACCTGCTGAGCGGCGAAGTGGAACTGTTCAGTGAGCACGGCGAACGCACCCTGATCAGTGCCGGCGACAGCGCCTCGTGGCATCCGCTGGGCCATTTTCAGCCGCGCCGGGACGACTGCAAGGCGGTCGGCGAGGTCAGCGTGGTGCGCTTCGACAGCTTCCGCCTGGATACCATCCTCTCCTGGGACCAGTCCGCCGGCTATGTGATTCTCGACATCAACGCCAACGCCGCCTATCAGCATGACCGCGACTGGATGATCCGGCTGCTCAAGTCGAAGCTGTTCCACCGCGTGCCGCCGGCCAATATTCTGGAGATATTCCGACGTCTGCGCGCGCGCCGCTGCAAGCAGGGTGAAGCCATCATCACCCAGGGCGAGCAGGCGGACTGCTGCTACATCATCAAGGAAGGGGTGTGCGAAGTGGCGATCACCCTGGGCGGCAAGAGCAGCGAAGCGATGCCGGTGGCGATGCTCGAAGAAGGCCAGTGGTTCGGCGAAGAGGCGCTACTCTCCGGCAAACCGCGCAACGCCACTGTGACCATGGCCACCGACGGCGTGCTGATGCGTCTGGACCGGCAGGACTTCGACGCCCTGCTGCGCGAGCCGGTGATCCACACCCTGGCCCCCGGCGACGCCCGGCAGCGTATTGACGAGGGCGCGCGCTGGCTGGATGTGCGCACCGCCGACGAATTCGACCAGCAGCACCTGGCCGGTGCCACCAATATTCCGCTGGGGGCGCTGCGTCTGAAGTCCCGGTTGCTCGACCCCGCCGGCCGCTACGTGGCCTACTGCGACACCGGCCGGCGTAGCGCCACGGCCGCCTTTTTGCGAAAAAACGCCGGGCTGGATGTGTTCGTGCTGGATGGCGGTCTCAATAACAATGCTGATACCCTGCAGGACTATCTGAAATAGCACGCCGACGGCGTCTACTTAGTTGCAGGAAGAACGTGTCCCAGGAAAAATTTCGCAATATCGGTCTGATCGCCCGCACCGAAAGTGAGCAAACGCTGTATTCGGTGCGGCAGCTGATCCATTTTCTGCACGGTCGCGACTGCACCGTGATCCTTGACCGGGCGATCGCCGGCAGCCTCCCCGAATCCGGGCTGCAGGCCGCCAAGGCATCGCAGATGGGCGACGCCTGCGACTTGGTGATCGTGGTGGGCGGCGACGGCAGCCTGCTGGGCGCCGCCCGTGATCTGGCCCGCTTCGACGTGCCGGTGCTGGGCATCAACCGCGGCCATTTGGGCTTTCTCACCGATATCCTGCCCTCGGAGATCGAATCCCGGGTCGGCCAGGTGCTGGACGGCGATTACACCACGGAGCGCCGCTTCCTGCTGGATATGGAAGTGCGGCGCGGCAAGACCGTGATGGGGGAGGGCAGCGCCCTCAACGACGTGGTGCTGCTGTCCGGTGACAGCGTGCACATGATCGACTTCGAGCTGACCATCGACGGCCTGTTCGTCTACGGCCAGCGCTCCGACGGTCTGATTATCTCCACGCCCACCGGCTCCACCGCCTACGCCCTGTCTGGCGGTGGGCCGATCATGCACCCGCGCCTGGACGCCATGGTGCTGGTGCCGCTCAATCCCCACACCCTGACCAGCCGGCCGCTGGTGGTGGACGGCAACAGTGAGCTCAAGATCCACATCACCACCGAGAAGGTGAACCCGCTGGTCAGTTGCGACGGCACCGCCGGCATCCGCCTGCAGGCCGAGGACGTAATCGCGATCCGCAAGAAACCCCACCGCCTACGGCTGATCCACCCGCCCGGCCACGATTTCTACCAGGCCTGCCGTTCCAAGCTCGGCTGGAGCACCCGCCCCGGCGACGGGAACTAGCCGCACGCTTCACTTGCATCCTGTATCCTAAGCCCCATTACTCCACGCATAGCGATTGATAGGTAGATAGGTACGCCATGGCTTCTTCCCCTTCCTTCGACGATCTTATCGACGGCATGACCCTGGAGGTGTGGCATAACATGCGCACCGCGGTGGAGACCGGCCGCTGGCCGGACGGCCGTCGGGTCAGCGACGAGCAGCGCGCCCTGTGCCTGCAGGCGGTGATCGCCTGGGAGACACGCAACCTGCCGGAGGAAGAGCGTACCGGTTACGTTCCCAGTCACTGTAAAAGCGCCGACGGCGAGGCCCCGGAGCAGCCGGTGGACCTGCGCCCCGCGCGGCGCCACGGAGAACACTGATGAGAGACGGCAACCCCGCGCCGGCCACCCGGCTGATCGATTACCGCCCGCCGGCCTGGCTGGTGGATCACACCCGTCTGGATGTGGATCTGCGCGACGGCCACGCCACGGTCACCGCCGAGCTGGCGGTGCGCCGCAACCCGGCCCGCGACGACCGCCCGGCGGATCTGGTGCTGGACGGCGACCAGTTGGCGCTGCGCGCCCTGCGCGTGGACGACCGCGTGCTCGGCGAGCAGGATTACCACCTCGAGGAAGGCCGGCTCACGGTGCCCGGTGTGCCGGATCAGTTCACCCTGACCTCCGAGGTGCGCATTCATCCGGAGAGCAACACCGCGCTGGAAGGCCTGTACCGTTCCAACGGCATGTACTGCACCCAGTGCGAAGCGGAAGGCTTCCGCCGCATCACCTATTTCCCGGATCGCCCGGACGTGCTCAGCCGTTTCACCACCACCATCCACGCGGATCGCGCCGCTTACCCGCTGCTGCTTTCCAACGGCAACCCGGTGGACGGTGGCGACGAGGCCGGTGGCCGCCATTTCGCCACCTGGGAAGATCCGTTCCCCAAGCCCTGCTACCTGTTCGCGCTGGTGGCCGGCGATCTGGCCTGCCTGGAAGACAGCTTCCGCACCGCGTCCGGCCGTAACGTGGCGCTGCGGCTGTACGCCGAGCATCGCGATCTGGACAAGCTCGGCCACGCCATGGATTCGCTCAAACGCGCCATGGCCTGGGACGAGCAGGTGTTCGGACGCGAATACGACCTGGATATTTTCCAGGTAGTGGCGGTCAGCCACTTCAACATGGGCGCTATGGAAAACAAGGGCCTGAACATCTTCAACACCTCCTGCGTGCTGGCGCACCCGGCCACCACCACGGACGCTGGCTTCGAGCGGGTGGAGTCGGTGGTCGCCCACGAGTACTTCCACAACTGGAGCGGCAACCGGGTCACCTGCCGGGACTGGTTCCAACTCAGCCTCAAGGAAGGCTTCACGGTGTTCCGCGACCAGGAATTTTCCTCGGACATGAACTCCCGCGCGGTGACCCGGGTGGAGAACGTGGATTTTCTGGTCAACCATCAGTTTCCGGAAGATCAGGGCCCCATGGCGCACCCGGTGCGGCCCTCGGAATACCAGAAGATCGACAACTTCTACACCCTCACCGTCTACGAAAAGGGCTCGGAAATCGTGCGCATGCAGCACGAGCTGCTGGGCGCCGAGGACTTCCGCCGCGCCAGCGATCTCTACTTCGAGCGCTTCGACGGGCAGGCGGTGACCTGCGATGACTTCGTCGCCTGCATGGAAGAGGTATCCGGTCTGGACCTGAGCCAGTTCAAGCGCTGGTACAGCCAGGCGGGCACGCCGCTGGTGACCGTGTCCGACCGTTTCGGTGACGGCGAATACCACCTCACGCTGCGCCAGGAAACGCCGCCCACCCCGGGGCAGAGCGACAAGCAGCCGCTGATGATTCCGGTCAAGCTGTCGCTGCTCGACGGCGAGGGCCGCGCGCTGCCGCTGGACGACAACGGCGCCACCGAAACCGTGGTGATCCTGCGTGATCGCGAGCAAACCTTCCGTTTCCCGGTGGCAACGGCCAGCGCCCCGACGCCGTCGCTGTTGCGCGCGTTCTCGGCGCCGGTGTCGCTGCGCTACCCGTTCAAGGAAGCCCAGCTGATCACGCTGTTGGCCCACGACAGTGACGGCTTCTGCCGCTGGGACGCGGCGCAGCGGCTCTATTTTGCCGCCCTGGCGCGGATTATCGACGACGGTGAGGACGCCGCCGCGCAACTGGACCGGCTCACCCCGGTGCTGGAGCAGGTGATCCAGCGCGCCGGCGAGGACCCCGCCGAGGCCGCGCTGCTGCTCACCCTGCCCACGGAAACCGCGGTCGGCGACCGGCATACCCCGCTGCGTCCGCAGGCTGTCCACGACGCCTTGAGTGCTCTGCGCGCCGGTCTCGGTGAGGCCCTGGCGGCGTCCTGGTGGCGCCTGGTCGACGACCTGGGTGAATCCGAATACCGCGCCGACGGTGACGCCATGGGCAAACGCCGGCTGCGCCAGGTGGCGCTGGCTTACCTGGCCGCCGCCGCCGGCGCTGGCCGGGGTGACCGCGACAAGCTGGTGGCGCAATTGCAGGGCATGCTGGACGCCCCCACCTGCATGACCGAAGAATTGGGTGCCCTGCGCGCCCTGGTGCACAACCAACTGCCCGGCGCCGCCCCGGCGCTGGCGGCGTTCGCCGGGCGCTGGCGCGACGAGGCGCTGGTGATGGACCAGTGGTTCGCGGTCCAGGCCACCGTGCCGGGCGCCGACACCGTGGCACGGGCGGAGGGCCTGCTGGCCCACGAGGCTTTCGAGTGGACTCTGCCCAACCGGGTGCGCGCCGTGGTCGGCACCCTGGTCAACGGCAACCCGTCCGCGTTCCATGCGCCGGACGGCAGTGGCTATGCGTTCTTTGCCAGGGCGCTGAAGAAGCTCGACGGCATCAACCCGCAGATCGCCGCGCGGCTGGCCAACGGCGCCGCCCGCCTGCAGCGCCTGGAGCCGGCCCTGGCCGAGCAACTGGGCGACGCCCTGCGCGAGCTCCGGCCCGCCGCGTCCGCCAACCTGGCCGAAGTCCTCGACCGTATCCTCTGACCGAGACTTGCGGTATCGGGCTGTGGGCGCGGCCTTGTGCGAGCGGGCCCCGCCCGCGAAAGGCCGGTGCAACCGGCCGGCAGGATTCCAGAGACTTTTCTAAAGGCGGCACAAACAAGGTCTCTGGTATCCCGCCGGGTGGCTAAAGCCACCCTTTCGCGGGCCAGGCCCGCTCCCACCAAGTCGCTCCCCCAGGAGCCTCTCAGCGGCCTCTGCATCCGGCGTCGGCTTGCCGTATAATCCGCGCCGCTATCCAAGGAGCCGTCATCCATGCTGTATCAGCTTGCCCGTCCCGCCCTGTTCACCTTGTCCGGGGAGCAGGCCCACGACCTGACTCTTGCCGCACTGCGCCTGGGGGCCGGCAAGTTCTATCCGGCGCGGGTGCCGGCCCGGCCGGTGCGGGTGATGGGGCTGGATTTCCCCAATCCGGTGGGGCTGGCGGCGGGCCTGGACAAGAACGGGGACTGCATCGACGGTCTGGCGGCGCTGGGGTTTGGCAGCCTCGAAGTGGGCACCGTCACGCCGCGCCCGCAGCCGGGTAACCCCAAGCCGCGTCTGTTCCGGCTGCCGGCGGCCGGTGCGGTGATCAACCGCATGGGCTTCAACAACCACGGCGTTGACGCTCTGGTGAGCAATGTGCGCGCCGCCCGTTTCCGGGGCGTGTTGGGCATCAATATCGGCAAGAACAAGGACACCCCCGCCGAGCAGGCGGTGGACGACTACCTGATCTGCCAGGAGAAGGTGCACAGCCTGGCCAGTTACCTGGTGGTCAATGTGTCCTCGCCGAATACCCCCGGCCTGCGCGATCTGCAGCACGGCGACGCCCTGGACCGCCTTCTCGGCACTTTGCGCGAGGCGCAGACCCGCCTGGACCAGCAGCGCGGCGTGACGGTGCCGCTGGTGATCAAGATCGCGCCGGACAACAGCGAAGAGGAACTGGCGGCCATGGCGGAGGCGTTCGTGCGCCACGGCATCGATGGCGTTTGCGTGGGCAACACCACCCTGGAGCGGCCCAGTGTGGCCGATCTGCGACACGGCGACGAGCAGGGCGGCCTGAGCGGCGCGCCGCTCAAGCCGATCGCCGACCGGGCGCTCGCCACCATGGCCGAGGCCCTGGACGGGCGCATTCCGATCATCGGGGTGGGCGGCATCAGCGGTGCCGGCGATGCCCTGGATAAGCGGCGGTTGGGCGCTTCGCTGGTACAGGTTTATTCGGGTCTCATCTACCAGGGGCCCGGGCTGGTGGGGGACATCGTCCGCGCCTGGTAGCGACGTGTTGCACTCCGTAGCCCGGTTCGGTCTCGGTGGCTGGGTCCAGGACCCGCCGTGAATACGTCCCTGTAGGCTTGTGTTCGGCTCCCTGCCTCACACAGTCCTGGACCCAGCCACCGAGACCGAACCTCCCGAGTGGAGTTAACCGCCAAGCGCGGCTGCGAAGTGATTTTTGTGGGGCGGGGAAGGCCCTTTCCCACAATCCGAGCTTCATAGAAAGGTCCGGGCGACGTTTCTGACCCGTGGCGGTTCCGCTGCTAAGTGAGCGGGGCAATGGTGGTGCCTGGAGGGAGCTGTTTGGCCAGGGACGGCCAAACTAACAGCGGCCAGGGATGGCTTGAGCGGTCCCGGAAGGCACCACCATTGCACCGCGTCTCGGATACGGAGCACCGAACACTGGAAGCACAGAGGTCTCTGGGATCCTGCCGGTCGGCAAGGCTGGCCTTTCGCTTGCAGGCAAGCTCCCACAGCCCGCTCCCACAAAAGGGCGCAAAAAGAAAAGGGCCCGGGAGGGGCCCTGTGGGGTCGACGCGCGAAGCGCCGGCGCTGATCGAAAACAGGTTTTGTGCAATGTCCTCTTAACGCG